>JBGTBK010000239.1:0-8246 GCA_041749355.1 Sandaracinobacter sp.
AGCGGCCGAGCTGGTCGGTCAGCCAGCGGGGTGGATCTGCCGGCGGCAGGTCCGACGGGCGCGCACCGAGGCCGAAGCGGTTGCTTGCGATTGCCGCGGCATGGGGGCTGGCGGAGGCGGTGCGCATGTCGGCCTTACGCAGCGAGTGGGCGAATTCCCCCGGACTGCGGACTTTGCCGCCGACTGGTCAGACGGCTGACGAGAAGCGCCCGGCACCTTCGGCCCTGTAGCTGTCGAAGCAGGCAGCAATTGCGCGGGCGTAGGGGATGCCGTTGGGTGTGATGGTAAGACGGTCGTCGGCGAGTTCGCAAAGGCCGGCGGTGAGGTAGGGCTTCAGGCGCAGCTCTGCCCAGCCATCTGGCGGAAGGCCGGAAAGGTCTGCCGGGCGGCCACAGAGCAGGTCTTCGATGACGAGCCCGCGTTCCTGGTCGTCGGCGCTGCGGCGCACGCCGCGTTCGGTGGCGGGTTGCCCGGCGAGCACCTTCATGCGGTAGCGCCCCGGGTTCTTCTCGGTCTGGACGATGAGGTCCGGAAAGGAGCTGATCGAGGTGGCGCCCAGCCCGAGGAGAATGGTGGACTGGTCGTCGGTGAAGCCCTGGAAGTTGCGGCGCAGGCGGCCTTCGCGGGTGGCGATCGCGATGGGGTCGTGCGGCAGGGCGAAATGGTCGAAGCCGATGGGTTGGTAGCCGGCCGCGACCAGCCTGTCGTAGCCATAGGCGGCCTGGTCGAAGCGTTCGGCCATTTCGGGCAGATGGTCTGCCACGATGCGGCGCTGGCGGGGGATCAGCTGGGGCACATGGGCGTAGCCGAACAGGGCGATGCGGTCGGGGGCGAGAGCAAGCGTTCGGTCCAGCGTGTCGGCGAGTTCGGCCTGGCCCTGGCCGGGGAGGCCGTACATCAGGTCGAAGTTGAGCGAGCTGACGCGCGCGCGGCGCAGGGCGGCGACTGCGGTCTCGATCGTCTTGGCCGGCTGGATGCGGCCGATGCGGGCCTGGATTGCGGGATCGAAGGTCTGCACGCCGAGGCTGGCGCGGGCGGCGCCCACCTTGCCCAGCAGGTCTGCCCATTCCTGATCGAGGGAGCGGGGATCTAGCTCGACGGAAATGTCGGGCGCGGAGCTGCCGAAGGCGGTGACGATGCTGCTGACAAGGCGCACGAAACCGAGGGGGTCGAGCGCATTGGGGCTGCCGCCGCCGAAGCTGATGCGGCCGAGTTCCACCTTGCCGCCCAGATGGGATGCGGTCCAGTCGATCTCGGTCTCGAGTGCCTCGAGATAGGAAGCGACTCGTTCGGAGCGGTTGGAGCGGTTGGTGTTGCAGCCGCAGTACCAGCAGATCTCGCGGCAGAAAGGGATGTGCACATAGAGCGACGTGAGCGTGCCGGCTGGAACGGCCTTGAGTGCTGCGAGATGATTGGCGGGGCCCACCGCCGGGCCGAACTCCGCCGCAGTCGGGTAGCTGGTGTAGCGCGGCACGGCGCGGGCGAGCAGCTGGGGGTGATAGGGCCACATGCGACAGTCTGTACGCCGGTCGGGCGGTGACTGCGTTGATCGAGGTCAAGCTGTTCCTTGGGGCGGATCAAGGACGGGGCAACAGCAGCGGGGCAAAGGAGGCGAAGATCGGGTGGCGCTTCGAAGGGGGGCGCCGTTCGCCGGCAGAGCTGGCGAAAGACAGACCCGGCAGAAAAGGAGACAGAAGACAATGCGTTGCGCCATTCGTTCCGTTGCACCAGCGGCTGCACTTGCGGCTGCCCTGGTGGGCTTTTCCGCACCCGCCCATGCCGAGGCCGGAGATTTCCTGGTGCGCGGCCGCTTCATCGTTGTTGCCCCGCAGGATGGATCGGGCGGAATCCAGCCAGCCTTTCCGAACGACGGCGTTTCGGTCGACACGGCCTATGCCCCGGAGATCGATTTCACCTACATGGTCACGAAGAACATCGGCCTGGAGCTGATTGCCGCCACGACCAAGCATTCGGCCAGCGGCAAGAGCGGGACGCCTGCGGCTGTCGGCAAGCTGCTGGACACCTGGGTGCTGCCGCCGACGCTGACCCTGCAATATCATTTCGCGCCGGATGGCGGCTTCCGCCCCTATGTGGGCGCTGGGCTGAACTACACCATCTTCTACAAGGAGCGGGCTTCGGGCAGCCTTGAAGCAGCGCTCGGATCCACGGATGTCAGCCTGTCGAACAGCTTTGGCTGGGCTCTGCAGGCTGGTGCCGACATTCCGTTGAACAACAGCCTGTTCCTGAACTTCGACGTGAAATACATCGACATGGACACGACCGCTCGGCTGTCGACCACGGCAGCCGGGGTGCAGACGGTGCGGGTGGACATCAACCCGATCGTTGTCGGCTTCGGAATCGGGATGCGCTTCTAGCGCAATCGGGCGACCGGCCCGGGCGCTCAATCCGGGGCGCCCGGTGCGGTTGTTGGTGGGCGCTGAGCGCCAGTGTCCTCGCTGCGCTGCGGGCGCGCGGTCGCGGTTCAGCCGGAGTCTGACCTTCGGTTCGCGGCCGCCTGGGGCAGCCGATCTTTGCCGTCTGTTGTGGGGTCAGTCGCCGGCGAGTGCGGCGAGGCGCTGACGGTCGAGGATCGCGAGCGAGCGGCGGCCCGGCAGGTCGATCACGCCTGCAGCGCGCAGCGACGACATCTGGCGGCTGACCGTTTCGATCGTGAGGCCCAGCACGTCGGCAATCTGCTGGCGATCCAGCGGAAGTTCGAAGCGGTCGAGCGGACCTGCATCCTCGCAGCCTGTTTCGGCCAGGCGGACGGACATTTCCAGCAGGAAACTCGCGACCCGCTCGGTGGCTGACTTGCGGCCCAGCAGCAGCATCCAGCGGCGGGCGCGGTCCAGTTCGTCGAGCGCGCGGTTCAACAGCCGGTGTTCGAGTTCGGGATGGTCGTGGGCGAAGCGGTCGAAGGCGGCGCGCGGGAACAGGCAGACGCGCGAATCGACGAGGGCGGTGACGCTGTGCTGGCTGCGTTCGCCGAACGGGCGGCCGATGAAATCGGAAGGGTAGACTACGCCGACGATCTGTTCCCGTCCGTCGCTGGTCGAGGTGGACAGCTTCAGCACGCCTTCGATGACATTGGCGACGAGCATGGCATCCTCGCCTTCCCACACCAGGGTCTTGCCGCGCGGGACCATCTGGATGCGGCCTTCGCGGCCAAGCAGGTTGCGATCTTCCGGCGCGAGAGCCGCGCAGATCGCCTTGTTTCGGACAACGCAGCTTTCACAATGGCCGGCCCCCTGGGGTCGACGGTCGGCAGTCTGGCTTGCGGCTTGGTGCAAGGTTCATCCCTTCGTGGACTGGGCACACAGTGCACAATAGCAGGTCCATGTGTAAACGGTAGTTTTGCTGTGTGCAGCGGTCGGATGGCCGCCCATGCTGCGGCGCAGGACGGCAGGGCTTGCCAATCCGGCCCGGCAAGGGCAGCCGGTATCTGGCACCGCAGTGCCGACCGTGCTTTCCCACCTCTGGCCGGAAGACCGATGCCCGACAGCCCTGCCCATATCGTCCTTCGGATCGTGTGCCCGGATCGCCCCGGAATTCTGGCTGCGGTCAGCCCGGCGCTTGCGGCCGGCGGCTGGGACATCCGCGAGGCGGCCGTCTATGGCGATCCCGACACGCGGACCTTCTTCGTGCGGATGGAGCTTTCGGGCCGGCGGGGCGCTGTGGAGCGGCTTCCGGACCTGCTCGATCCGTTCCGCCTGTCGCTGGGGCTTGCCTGGGACATTCGCGACGCAGCGGTTCCGCTGAGGGTGCTGGTGGCGGTCTCGAAGACCGACCATTGCCTGAACGACATCATCCACAAGACGCGCATAGGTGTTCTGCCGATCGAGATTGTTGGCGTGATGTCGAACCACGAGACGCTGCGCGCGGTGACCGAGTGGCACGGCCACCGCTTTCACCATCTGCCGGTGAACGCGAACACCAAAAGCAGCCAGGAAGCCGCTTTCGAGGCCCTGATCGATGAAACCGGCGCCGAGCTGGTGGTTCTTGCGCGCTACATGCAGATCCTGTCGAACGGGTTTGCCGGCCGGCTGGAGGGGCGCTGCATCAACATCCACCACAGCTTCCTGCCGAGCTTCAAGGGCGCGCAGCCCTATCACCAGGCGCACCGGCGCGGCGTGAAGCTGATCGGTGCGACGGCGCACTATGTGACCGCGGACCTGGATGAGGGGCCCATCATCGAGCAGGACATCCGCCGCGTTTCGCATGGCGCGACGGCCGACGACATGGTGGAAGTGGGCCGGGAGACCGAGGCCAGCGTGCTGAGCCGGGCGATCCGCTGGCATGCCGAGCGGCGGGTGTTCCTGAACGGCAACCGGACGGTGGTTTTTTCCTGAAGGGCCAAGGGCCTGCGCCCCGGCATTTCAAGATCGGGAGATGGTGCGGTCGAGAAGACTCGAACTTCCACGGCCTTTCGGCCACAGCGACCTCAACGCTGCGCGTCTACCAGTTCCGCCACGACCGCACGCCGATGCCTCTAGCGGGGTGCCCCGCCAACTGGTGAGCGCGGCCCCTAGCAGGGCGGGAAGGGCTGTTCAAGCCGCCTTTCGCACGAAGACGGTTCCAGCCGAATAGCCGGCGCCGAAGGAGCAGATGAGGCCGGCTTCGCCCGGCGACAGGTCTGCACTGTTCAGATGGAAGGCGATGATGGAACCGGCCGAGGATGTGTTGGCATAGGTGTCGAGCACGGTCGGGCTTTCGTCTGCGCTGGCCTCGTGCCCCAATACGCGTTCGGCGATCAGGCGGTTCATGTTGGCATTGGCCTGGTGCAGCCACAGCCGGCGCAAGGCGGCGGATTGAAGGCCGAGGTCGCCCATGTGCGCCACGATCATGTCGGCGACCATCGGCACCACTTCCTTGAAGACCTTGCGGCCTTCCTGGCGGAACAGCTTGTCGGGTTGGCCGACGCCTTCGGGGGCGGCGCGGTTCAGGAAGCCGAAATTGTTGCGGAGGTTGTTGGAGAATTGGGTCTTCAAGCGGGTGCCGAGGATTTCCCAATGTGCGGGCGGAGCGATGTCCTTCGCTTCGACCAGGATGGCGGTCGCGACGTCGCCGAAGATGAAGTGGCTGTCGCGGTCCTGCCAGTTGAGGTGGCCCGAGCAGATTTCGGGGTTCACGACGAGGACGCTTTTCGCATGGCCGGCACGGATGAAGTCGGCGGCGGTCTGGATGCCGAAGGTGGCCGACGAGCAGGCGACGTTCATGTCGAAGCCGAAGCCTTCAATCCCAAGTGCGTCCTGAACTTCGATCGCCATTGCGGGGTAGGCGCGTTGCAGGTTGGAACATGCGCAGAGGACGGCGTCCACATCCCGGGCATCGCGGCCGGCGCGCTCGAGAGCCTGGCGGGCCGCCTTGACCGCGATTTCGGCAAGCACGGACAGTTCGGTGTCGGGCCGTTCGGGGATGCGGGGTGCCATCACCTGCGGATCGAGGATGGGCGCCTTGGAGAGGACATAGCGGGCCTTGATGCCGCTCGCCTTCTCGATGAACTCGACCGACGAGGGCGACAGTGGCTGCACCGTGCCGGCTTCGATGGCTGCGGCGTTCTCGGCGTTGAACTGCGCCACATAGGCGTTGAAGCTTTCGACCAGCTCGGCGTTCGAAATGCTGTCGGCCGGGGTGAAGAGGCCGGTTGCGGAAATGACGGGGGTGGGTGTGGACACCTGGGTCTCCGGATGTTGGGTGGCGCTAGACAGCGACGGGCGCTGCGATGGCCGGATGCGGATCATAGCCCTCGAGCGCCACATGCTCGAGCCGGTAATCGAACAGGCTGGCGGCGGGCGCGAGGGATAGCGTGGGGAAGGGGCGTGGAGCGCGCGCCAGCATGGTTTCGACGAGATGGGCGTGGTTCAGATAGAGGTGGACGTCGGCGCCCATCCAGACGATCTCTCCGGCCGCATAGCCGCATTGGGCCGCGAGCATGCGGACAAGCAGGGCCGCCTCGAAGATGTTGAACGGGAAGCCGAGGCCGAGGTCGCAGCTGCGCTGGTAGAGGATGCCCGACAGGCGGTCGGGTCCGTCGGAGCGCGGCTCCACGAAATACTGGTAGGTCATGTGGCAGGGGGGGAGCGCCATCTGGCCAAGTTCGGCGACGTTCCAGCCGGTGAAGATGTGGCGGCGGCTGGCGGGGTTTTCGCGCAAGCTGGTGAGAAGCGCCTCGATCTGGTCGTGGGTGCGGCCGTCGGGGCCAAGCCAGCGGCGCCACTGCTTCCCATAGACGGGGCCGAGCTCGCCCCATTCGGCGGCAAAGGCGTCGTCTGACAGGATGCGGGCTTCGAAGTCGTCGCGCGAGAGGATTTCGCCGGTTGCCTTGGCGTGGCGCTCCATCGGCCAGTCGGTCCAGATATGGACTCCCTGTTCGACGAGCGGGCGGATGTTGGTTTGCCCTTCGAGGAACCAGACGAGTTCCTTGACCGCCGATTTCCAGAAGACGCGCTTGGTGGTGAGGAGCGGGACGGTGCCGTCGGACAGGTCGAAGCGGAGCAGGCTGCCGAACAGGGCGCGGGTGCCGACACCGGTTCGGTCGACGCGTTCGCTGCCGCGGGTCCAGACCTGGCGCATGAGATCAAGGACTGCGGCTTCCGGTTGGGCAGGGTGCATGGCGCCCTGCTAGCCCAAGCGTCGGCGGGGGGGAAGGCGGCGCGCGAACTGCCCCGGACATGCTTGCCTTTGCCTCGCGCTGTGCTAGCTTTTTCCTTGATGGGTCGGACCATCGCTGCACGCCTGGGGGGCGTTCACCTGTCCGATCTTGTTCCTGCCCTTGCGTTTCTGGCCGTCTTCACGCGGGAGCTTTTGTGGCTTTCGGCGGTCGGCATCTTCGTTTCGAGCCTGGACGACCTGGCGGTCGATGCGGTCTGGCTGGCGCGGGTCGCCTTTCGCCGCCGGGGTGACCTGCCGCCCTTGCCCGAGGTGCGGGGGCGCTTTGCGCTGCTGGTGCCGGCCTGGGACGAATCGGCTGTGATCGGGCCGATGCTTGGGCGACTGTGCGCGACCGTTGCCGATCCTGATCTCCGCATCTTCGTTGGCGTCTATCCCAATGACCCCGCCACGCGTTCGGCGGTGGAGGCCGTGGCCGACCCGCGGGTGCGGGCGGTGGAGACCAGCCGCCCGGGGCCGACCACCAAGGCCGACTGCCTGAACCATCTGTGGCGCGCCGTGCTGGCGCATGAGGTGGCGACTGGCGAGCGGTTCAAGGCCGTGGTGCTGCACGATGCCGAGGATGTCGTCGATCCGGCGAGCTTCGAGGTCTATGACCGGCACATGCCGGCGCTTGCCATGGTGCAGGTGCCGGTGCTTCCTCTGCCAGACCCTTCGGCGCGCTGGGTTTCGGGCCATTATTGCGACGAGTTTGCCGAAGCCCACAGCAAGGACATGATGGTGCGCGCCGTGCTTGGCGCGCCGGTGCCTTCGGCTGGTGTCGGCACTGCGATCGACCGGGAGGTGCTGGCGCGGCTTGCCGGGCCGGGTGGGGCGCCTTTCGATGCAACCAGCCTGACCGAGGATTATGAGATCGGGCACCGCATCCACCGCCTGGGGCTGAAAGGGCGGCTGGTGCGGGCGCGGATCGGCGGGCGTCTGGTTGCGACACGGGCTTATTTCCCGGGCACGATTGCCGAGGCCGTGCGGCAGAAGAGCCGCTGGCTGACGGGGATTGCGCTGTCGGGGTGGGACCGGCTTGGCTGGGACGGCAGCCTGGCGACCCGCTGGATGCTGGCGCGGGACCGCAAGGGTCTGTTCACGGCGGCCGTTGCCGTGCTGGCCTATGCGGCGGCCGTTCTGGTGCTGGCGCAGATCCTGTTGCGGGCCATGTTGTCCAACGACAGCGGCGTTCCGCTTCCGCCGCTGCTGGACGGCAGTTCGGTTCTGCCGGGCTTTTTGATGTTCAATGCGCTGCTGCTGGGCTGGCGGCTGGTGCTGCGGGCCGGGTTCACGGCCCATGCCTATGGGCCGATGGAAGGGCTGATGGCCATTCCGCGGGCCTTCCTGGCGAATGCGATCAATTTCCTGGCCGCGCTGAAGGCGGTGGAACGCTACCGGACGGCGGTGGAGACGGGCCGGGTGATCGACTGGGACAAGACGCGCCACCGCTTTCCCGACGGCGCAGAGGTGCAGGTGAATGGCTGAGGCAGCCGAGCCGGTCATGCGCAGTGGGCGGGCGCTGAGGGTCTATCAGGTGGCGTTGGTCCTGCTGCTGGGCTGGGCGGCCGGGCGGTTGCCGGCCTGGCTGGACGATG
>JBGTBK010000240.1:0-5867 GCA_041749355.1 Sandaracinobacter sp.
ATCCGTTCCAAGACAAGATGCAATTTTTTGTCTTTTACATCTCGATTCGTAATCGGTCGAGCTCCATTGGTGGCTGGGTCAAATCCAGTAGAGTTGATTTTGCCGTAAGGTTCCATGGCCGCCTCAGGCGGCTAGCGCCGACCTGCCCCGCTTCACGACCAGCTTGTTCAGCGCATTCACATAGGCCCGCGCACTCGCCACCAGCGTGTCGTTGTGCGCGCCCACGCCGCGCACCGTGCGGCCATTCTCGGCCAGCACCACGCTCACCTCGGCCTGCGCGTCCGTGCCAGCCGTCACGGCCGACACCTCATAGAGCTCCAGCGTCGCCTCGTCGTGCGGCACCAGCTTCCGGACCGCGTTGAACAGGGCATCGACCGGGCCGTTGCCCTTGGTTGCTGCGGTCACTTCCTCGCCGTCGACCGACAGGGTCAGGATTGCGCGCTGCGGCCCGTTCGATCCGCAATAGACCTCCACTTCGGTCACCTGGATGCGGTCGTGGCCGCGCAGCACCTCGTCGTCCACCAGCGCCACGATGTCCTCGTCGAACACCTGCTTCTTGGCGTCCGCCAGCGCCTTGAAGCGCTGGAAGGCGTCCTGGAACTCGTTGTCGGACAGCTGGTAGCCCATGGTTTCCAGCTTGTCCTTGAACGCCGCGCGCCCCGAATGCTTGCCGAGCACGAGGCTGGAGTGCGACTGCCCCACGCTCTCGGGCGTCATGATCTCGTAGGTGCTCGAATCCTTCAGCATCCCGTCCTGGTGGATGCCGCTCTCGTGCGCGAACGCATTGGCGCCGACGATCGCCTTGTTGGGCTGCACATGCATCCCCGTCACCGCCGAGATGAGCCGGCTGGCGCGGGTGATTTCCGTGCTCACGATCCCGGTGCGGAAGGGCAGCACGTCGTGCCGCACCTTCAGCGCCATCGCGATTTCCTCGACCGCGGCGTTGCCGGCGCGCTCGCCGATGCCGTTGATGGTGCTTTCCACCTGCCGCGCGCCGGCCATCACGGCCGCCAGCGTGTTCGCGACCGCGAGGCCCAGATCATTGTGGCAGTGGGTGGAGAAGACGGCGAGATCCGCGTTCGGCACGCGGGCGATCATGTCGGCGAACATCCGCCCATAGGTCTCGGGCGTGCCATAGCCCACCGTGTCGGGCAGGTTGATGGTGCGCGCGCCTGACGCAATGGCGGTCTCGATCGCCTTCGCGAGGAAGTCGGGCTCCGAGCGGGTCGCGTCCTCGGCGGACCATTCCACATCGTCGACCAGGTTGCGCGCCAGGCTCACCGATTCGCGGATCTGCTCCAGCACCTGTTCGGGCGACTTCGACAGTTTCACCTTCATGTGCAGCGGCGAGGTCGCGATGAAGGTGTGGATCCGCGGGCGCTTCGCCTGCTTCAGCGCAGCACCAGCCCGCTCGATGTCGGCGCGGGCCGCCCGGGCGAGGCTTGCAACGATCGCGCGCTCGCATTGCCTGGCAACTGCCTGCACGGCCTCGAAATCGCCGTCCGAGGCGATTGCGAAGCCCGCCTCGATGATGTCGACGCCCAGTGCCTCCAGTTGGGCTGCGACGCGCAGCTTTTCCTCCAGGTTCATGGAGCAGCCGGGCGATTGCTCGCCGTCGCGCAGGGTGGTGTCGAAGATCAGGATCTGGTCGGCCATGTCATGCCTCGCTTGGGTGCTGGCCCCGCAGTCGGTTTCGGGGGCCGGAGTGTCAGGGATTTTGCGAAGACCCTTAGACGCGGGCGGAACAGCCGGAGCACGGCTTCACGACACGCGCCTAAGGGCGCGTAAGTCGAAGCAGCAGAAGGGCCCGGCTGGTGCACATGTCGTTGTCGCATACCACCGCGCCCCGAAGGCTGTAAAGCCAGCCCGGCTTTCCCGGCCCCAAAGTTGTCAATCGGCGCACCCGCCCCTATTGGCCCCCCATGGGCGCGGGAGGGTGCCCGCATCCAGAAGCCCGAGAAGACCCGACAGACATGGCCCTTATCGTGATGAAATTCGGCGGAACCTCCATGGCCGGGATCGAGCGGATCCGCGGCGTGGCAGCCCGTGTGAAGCGCGAGATCGACGCCGGCAACCGGGTGGCCGTGGTGGTGTCTGCCATGGCCGGCGAGACCGACCGGCTGGTCGGCTTCTGCCGCGAGGCCTCCGCGCTGGCCGATCCGGCCGAATATGATGTGGTGGTTGCCTCCGGCGAACAGGTCACGTCGGGCCTGCTTGCGATCGTGCTGCAATCGATCGGCATCCGCGCCCGCTCCTGGCTGGGCTGGCAGCTGCCGATCGGAACCTCCGATGCCCATGGCAAGGCCCGCATCCACGATGTCGACACGCGGGCGCTTCTGGCCGCGATGGAAACCGGTGAAGTCGCCGTGATCCCCGGCTTCCAAGGCATGACCGAGGTCGGACGGGTCACCACGCTGGGGCGGGGCGGTTCCGACACCTCGGCCGTCGCAGTCGCTGCCGCTCTGAAAGCCGACCGCTGCGACATCTACACCGATGTGGAGGGCGTCTTCACAACCGATCCCCGCATCGTGCCGCGCGCCCGCAAGCTGGCGCGCATCACCTACGAGGAAATGCTGGAACTGGCCTCCGTCGGCGCCAAGGTGCTGCAGACCCGGTCGGTCGAACTGGCAATGAAGGAAAAGGTCCGCGTGCAGGTGCTGTCGAGCTTCAACGACGCGCCGGGAACGCTGGTCGTGGATGAGGATGAAATCGTGGAACAGGAACTGATCGCCGGCGTCGCCTATGACCGCAACGAAGCCAAGGTCACGATTCGCGGCGTGCCCGACAAGCCCGGCGTGGTTGCTGCCATCTTCGGCCCGCTGGCCGACGCTGGAATCAATGTCGACATGATCGTGCAGAATATTGCCAACGACGGCACCACCGATGTCACCTTCACCGTGCCACGCACCGAACTCATCCGTGCGCGGACGGTATTGGAAGCAAACGCCGCCGACATCGGCTATGCCCGGCTGCTGACCGACGACACGGTCGTGAAGGTGTCGGTGGTTGGTGTCGGCATGCGCAGCCATGCCGGCGTTGCCGTCACCATGTTCAAGGCGCTGGCCGACCGGGGGATCAACGTGCAGGCCATCACCACGTCGGAAATCAAGATCTCGGTGCTGATCGCCGAGGAGTATCTGGAGCTTGCCGTGCGCGTGTTGCACACGGCCTATGGGCTGGACGCCGCCGCATGAGCACCAGTCCCCACCTTGACGCCCTCACTGCCCGAGGCCGCGCCTTCCTCGGCAGCCGCCACGCCGTGATGGCTGGCGCCATGACCTGGGTCTCGGAGCGGCATCTGGTCTCCGCCATCTCCAACGCCGGCGGCTTCGGTGTGCTCGCCTGCGGGGGCATGCCGCCCGAACTGCTGGAAGCCGAGATCGCGGCCACGCGGGCCCTGACGGACAAGCCCTTCGGCGTGAACCTCATCACGCTGCACCCGCAGCTGATGGACCTGATCGGCGTCTGCAAGGCGGCCAATGTCAGCCATGTCGTGCTCGCCGGCGGCCTTCCGTCCGGGCCCGCGATCGCGGCCATCACCGATTTTGCCAAGCTGATCGCTTTTGCCCCCAACCTCGCCTTTGCCAAGAAGCTCATCCGCTCGGGCGCCGACGCGCTGGTGATCGAAGGCTCCGAGGCG
Organism: Sandaracinobacter sp.; assembly: GCA_041749355.1. Classification (GTDB taxonomy): domain Bacteria; phylum Pseudomonadota; class Alphaproteobacteria; order Sphingomonadales; family Sphingomonadaceae; genus Sandaracinobacteroides. Next base: position 3,641 of record JBGTBK010000240.1, read on the forward strand.
GGCGGCCACATCGGCCCCGTCAGCCTTGCCGTGCTGGCCCAGGAAATCCTGCCCGCACTCCCCGAGGCGATCATCTTCGCCGCCGGCGGGATCGGCCGCGGTTCGGCGGTCGCGGCGCTCGTGGAAATGGGCGCGTCCGGTGTCCAGCTCGGCACCCGCTTTGCCGCATCCGCCGAATCCATCGCCCATCCCAATTTCAAGAAGGCCTTCCTGCGCGCGTCGGCCCGCGACGCGGTCGCCTCCGTGCAGTTCGATCCGCGCCTGCCGGTCATCCCCGTGCGCGCGCTGAAGAACGCCGGAACCGAGGCCTTCATGGAAAAGCAGCGTGAAGTCTCTGAACGCCTCGCCCGCGGCGAAGTCGAGCTGGCGATGGCCCAACTGGAAATCGAACATTACTGGGCCGGCGCGCTCCGCCGCGCGGTCGTCGACGGCGATGTGGAAACCGGCTCGGTGATGGCCGGCCAGTCGGTCGGAATGGTCACCGCCGAAGAGCCCGTTGCCAGCATCATCGACAGCCTGGTGGCAGAGGCCGAGGCTGCGCTCGGCCGCCGCGCCTCCATGCTCGAAACGGCCGCCTGATGGGCCGCAGCCGCCCGGGGACCTGCTGATGCCGGCCGCAGTCGGCGCCCGGGAACTTCTGCGCCGCCTGCACGACGTGATGGCGGCGCGCCAGTCCACCCAGTCGAAGCTCGACCAGGTGACGGTGCTGATCGCCGGTGCGCTCGAATCCGAAGTCGCCTCCATCTACCTCCTGCGCGAGGGGATGCTGGAGCTGTTCGCAACCCGCGGCCTCAAGCAGCAGGCGGTCCACGTCACCAGGCTTGCCTTCGGCCAGGGCCTTGTCGGCACCATCGCAGAAGCCCGGGCACCCCTGAACCTCGCCGAGGCCAGCAGCCATCCCCGCTTCGCCTATCGCCCCGAAACCGGCGAGGAGCGCTTCCACAGCTTCGCCGGCGTCCCCATCATCCGACGCGAACAGTGCGTCGGCGTGCTCGCGGTCCAGCATGTGCAACCACGCGACTATGACGATGTCGAGATCGAGGCCCTGCAGACAGTCGCGATGGTGCTTGCCGAACTGATTGCGGCCGCAGGTCTCGTCAGCGCCGACAGCAGCAGCGCGAGGCCCCCGCGCGAAACCAGCCCGGCCCGGATCGCCGGGCTGAAGCTGGTCGACGGCATGGGCCGGGGCGTCGCCCTGTTCCACGAGCCCCGCATCGTCATCACCCACACGGTCGCCGAGGATGCGGACGCCGAACGCGCCCGGCTGAAGTCCGCCTTTGCCCGCATGCGGGTCGAAATCGACCAGATGGTCTCCCGCGCGGATTTCGCAGGCCCCGGCGACCACGACGACATCCTCGAAACCTACAAGATGTTCGCCTTCGACGAGGGCTGGGCACGCCGCATCCACGACGGCATCGATGGTGGCCTCACCGCCGAAGCCGCAATCGAGGCAGTTGCCCAGGCCCAGCGCATCAAGCTCGGCTCCGCCAGCGACCCCTATCTGCGCGAGCGCATGCACGACCTCGAGGATCTGTCGAACCGGCTGATCCGCATCGTCTCGGGCCAGTCCGGAACGGCCGCCCAGCGCGGCCTCACGCAGGACAGCGTTCTCATCGCCCGCAACCTGGGGCCGGCCGAGCTGCTGGAATATGATCGCCAGTATCTGAAGGGCATCGCGATGGAGGATGGGTCGCTGACGGCCCATGTCACCATCCTCGCCCGCGCCATGGGCGTGCCGCTGCTCGGCCGGGTGAAGGACCTGCGCGAACTGGTGGCCGAGGGCGACCCCGTCCTCCTCGATTCGACCGCCGGCGCCCTGTTCGTTCGGCCCGCACAGGCCGTGCTTGCCAGCTTCGAGGAGCGCACCGCGCTCCGCCTGGCGAAGCAGGCCGAGTTCGAGAAGCTGAAGGACCTGCCCGCCCAGAGCGTCGATGGCGTGCGGGTGAAGCTGATGATGAACGCGGGCCTCCGCTCGGACCTCCCCGCGCTCGAAATCACGAACGCCGACGGAATCGGCCTGTTCCGCACCGAATTCCAGTTCCTCGTGTCGGCCACCCTGCCGCGCAAGGGGCGGCAGGTCGCCCTCTACCGCGACGTGCTGCAGGCCGCCGGCGACCGCACCGTCATCTTCCGCACCGTCGACATCGGCGGCGACAAGGCGGTTCCCTACATGGACGAAAAGGGCGAGCGCGAGGAGAACCCGGCCATGGGCTGGCGGGCGCTCCGC
>JBGTBK010000241.1:0-8829 GCA_041749355.1 Sandaracinobacter sp.
CCCAAGGGCCCGCCCGACAGCGAGCGGGTGGAAGGCGCAGGCCCCAATGGCGAACCCCTCTACGCCGCCGCCTGGTACCGCGAGCCCTATGACGACGAGCTCAGCGGCTTCCTGTCGACCGCGCGCGGGCCCGGCTGGGGCCTGATTGCCTGCCGCACCGTGCCGAGCTACCGGGTCGAGGATTGCGTGATCGTCGGGGAATATCCCCGGGGCTCGGGCATCGCGAACGCCGTTCTCGCCGCCGCCTGGCAGTTCCAGGTCCGCCCGCCCCGAGTCGGCGGCCGCGACCGCTATGGCGAATGGGTCCGCATCCGCATCGATTATGGATTGAAACCCGATGGACGTGCCCGCTGAGATGACGGAACTGCTGGTCGAGATCGCCGGATGGATCGGCGCCGGGCTGATCCTGCTCGCCTATGCGCTGGTCTCCAGCGGCCGGATCGCGGCGCGCTCCGTCAGCTTCCAGCTCCTCAACCTGCTGGGTGCCGCCGGATTCGTGGTGAACTCCGGCTTCCACGGCGCCTGGCCCAGCGCGATCCTCAACGTCATCTGGATCGGGATCGCAGCCGTCAGCCTCGCGCGCCTTGCGCGCGGCTGAAACCCGGCGCGAATATCGCGCGGCTGAGGCGCGGCTGACAGGGATTCAACACTGCTTCACAATCCCCGCGCTTGCCCGCACCGGCCGCGCCATTTACCAGTTAACCCAAGGGCCAGCACAAGGCTCACCACAAGAAGTTCAGGATCGCGACCCAGATGGCAGCGTCATACGCCCTTGTTCCCGTGGCCCCTCCCGGTCACGGCAATTCCGGTCCCGCCCAGGGCACTGCCGAACCCGCAGACAGCCCTGTCACAGCAAGCGCCGAAACCCTCGTCGACCAGCTGGTCGATCGCTGGGAGCATGCCGGCGCGCCGCGGTCCGTGCTTCGCAAGGCCGAACGCACCAGCCCCGGCTTCGCCGTGCGCCACGCCCCCATCCGCGCCGACCGTCTGCTCCTCCACAACATGGCCTGGCTGTTCGCCTTCGCCGCCATGTTCGCGGTCACCGTCCTCACCGCCTCGCTGATCGACCCCCCGATCGCGACCGGCGAACTGCTCGCCCGCATGGCTGTCGCAGCCCTGCTGCTGGCACTCGCCGGCACCTGCGTCACGCGCAGCGGCCAGCGCCTGCCGCTCTACCTCGTCTGCCTGCTCGGGCTCAGCCTCATCTACCTCGCGTCAGCCCCCGAAAACCGCGCCCTCCAGGCCTGGGACTTCAACGCAATCCTGCTGGGCTGGGCCATCCTTTCCGCCAAGAGCCTGCGCATGTGGCTCGACCGCCTGCTCGACCGGCAGGAGGCCCAGCTCCTCCTCCGCGCCGCCGGCTGCCGCTGACGCCCCCCAGACACCCCCCCAACACCCCCACGGAATCGTCCGGTTAACGCCCGGTCAGCCCATGTTACTCTCCCACCCAAGGGAGACGACACATGCACGATCTGGTCATCCGCGGCGGCACCATCGTCGACGGCACGGGCAACCCCGCCTTCAAGGGCGATGTCGCGATCGACGGCGGCCGAATCACCGCCGTCGGCGAGGTAACCGCCAAGGGCCGCACCGAGATCGACGCCACGGGCCTCCACGTCACCCCCGGCTTCGTCGACATCCACACCCACTACGACGGCCAGGCCACCTGGGACAGCGAGATGGCCCCCTCCAGCTGGCACGGCGTCACCACCGTCGTCATGGGCAATTGCGGCGTCGGCTTCGCCCCCGCCCGCCCCGATCGCCACCAGTGGCTCATCGGCCTGATGGAGGGCGTGGAGGACATCCCCGGCACTGCGCTGGCCGAAGGCATGAGCTGGAACTGGGAAACCTTCCCCGAATATCTCGACGCCCTCGAACAGCGCCCCCGCACCATCGACGTCGCCACCCATGTCCCCCACGGCGCCGTCCGCGCCTATGTCATGGGCGAACGCGGCGCCCGCAACGAGGAACCGACCGAGCACGAAATCGCCCAGATGTCGGCCATCGTCGAGGAAGGGCTGAAGGCCGGCGCACTCGGCTTCTCCACCTCCCGCACCGTCCTCCACAAGTCCATCGACGGCGAGCTCGTCCCCGGCACCACCGCCACAAAGGAAGAGCTCATCGGCATCGGCCGCGCCGTCGCCCGCGCCGGCCACGGCGTGTTCGAAATGGCCTCCGATCTCCGCCGCGAGTGGGACGAGTTCGGCTGGATGGGCGCCCTCAGCAAGGAAACCGGCCTCCCCGTCACCTTCGCCATGCTCCAGTCCATCGCCAAGGAACTGCCCTGGGAAGAGCAGATGGCCGAGACCGCCAAGTGGAACGCCGCCGGCGCCAACATCGTCGCCCAGATTGCCCTCAGAGGAAACGGCATCCTCATGGCCTGGCGCGGCACCGTCCACCCCTTCCTGTTCAAGCCCGGCTGGGCCGAAATCGCCGAGCTCCCCTGGGACCAGCAATGGGCAAAGCTGCAGGACCCGGCCTTCAAGGCCCGCCTGCTCTCCGAAACCGACGTCTACCCCGAATCCGACGTCCAGATGCTCCTCATGGCCGTCGCGCAAGGCTTCGGCCTCCACTACGAGATGGGCGAAGGCTTCGACTATGAGCCGACGCAAGCCGAAGCCGTCGCCGCCCGCGCCCAGGCGCTCGGCAAGGCCCCAGCCGAACACGCCTATGATCTCCTGTGCGCCAACGACGGCGCCGGCTTCATCTATTTCCCCATCCTGAACTACGCCGACGGCAACCTCGATTTCGTCGAAGGCCTGCTCCAGCGCGACGACATCGTGATCTCGCTCTCCGACGGCGGCGCCCACTGCGGCACCATCTGCGACGCCGCCTCCCCCACCTTCCTCCTCCAGCACTGGGTCCGCGACCGCGCCCGCGGCACGATCAGCATCGAAAACGCCATCAAGCGCCAGTGCGCAGACACGGCCCGCCTCTACGGCCTCCACGACCGCGGCCAGCTCGTCCCCGGCCAGCTCGCAGACCTGAACCTCATCGACATGACCCGCCTCAAACTCGGCAAACCCTGGATGGCCTTCGACCTCCCCGCCGGCGGCAAACGCCTCCTGCAAAAAGCCGACGGCTATGTCGCGACGATCAAGAGCGGGGTTGTGACGTTCCGGGAGGGGGTGATGACGGGGGAACTGCCCGGCGTCTTGGTCAGGGGACCTCAGGAAAGCCCAGCGCTCGCACTCCCCGCCGAATAACCGCGGCTCCCCTCCCTCCCGCAAAGCGGAGAAGGGAGGGGCCGGGGGTGGGCAACCCGCGCGCGCCATCGCCCCAAAGAGAAGCCCGTTGCCCCAGAAATAACCGTCGCCCCGCACGTGATGCGGGGCCGCTAACCGTCAGCAGCCCCAACCGCCACGCAAACCCCGCACCCCCAGCGCACCAAAGGCAAGGGGCTCAGCCCCCTGCACCCCCGCAAGGGCCTATGGGCCCTTGACCCGGTTTTGGGTTGGTCGCTCCAGATTTGCTTACACTAGGGCAAGTAGGTGAATCGGGGCTTGGCGTTGGAATAATGACACGTTTGGGGGCCGAGAGCGGAATGGCGGCTTTCAGACTCTCAGCGGCACGAAGTTGCCGATGGCAGGGAAGGCAGGGTTAGGGGGCTGCAACAACTAGGCTGCACACTGCTGCTTGTTGTGGCTCAAGTTGCGCCGGTCGGGGAATCGCGGGTCCAGTCGCGCTTCCAGGGGCATATGGGATAGAATGTGGCAGAGCCGCAGCGTCTTGCGCTTGCGGCTGAGGCCGGCTGCGAGCCGCCGGCCAAATTCAAGGGCCCACGTCTGCTCGGCACTCGTCCGGTCCGTTCGACACTGGAACAATGTCGTCCAGAATTCATGGAGCCAACATCACGCCGAGACCCCTTGCGGCCGCGCTTGATCCATGATGGCCTGGCAGGCTCCTGGCCGCAGAGAGTTCAGCAGAAGCCGGCATCCTTCGCCAGCATCGCAGCGTGGGTGCGGTTGCGGGCCCCCAGTTTGCGGCACAGCAGCTTGACATGCAGCTTCACCGTCGGTTCGCGCAGCTCAAGGTCGCGGGCGATTTCCTTGTTGGCCTTGCCCTCGCAAAGGGCGCGCAGCACCTGCGTCTCGCGCGGCGACAAGCGGCCATCGAACGGCTGAGACGCGGATTCGCCCGATCCGCCGCGCAACATCTCGATCGGAACATAGCGTTCGCCCGATGCCATGAAGCGGATAGCATTGACCATCGATCGGGCCGCGAGCGTTTTCGGCAGGAAGCCGGCCGCTCCATGTTCGAGGGCGCGTTCTGCGGCGCCTGCAGGAGCAGCGCCGGACATGATGGCGACAGGGCGGTCGCCGCTGGCACTGCGCACTGCAGCCAAGCCTTCATAGCCGTTCATGCCGGGCATCGAAAAGTCGAGCAGGGTCACGTCGAATGGCGCGCTGCCGGCGATCTGGTTCAGGGCGTCGGCAACATCGCAGGCAAGCGTGACCTCGAATCCGCCTTCGGCTTCCAAGTAGGAGCGCAAGACGTCGCGCAGGAGGTCATGATCGTCGGCTATCAGCACGCGAAGCGTCATGATGGGGAACTCCCTGACGGCTGGACCCCGAATATCCCGGCCCTGGCCTGGATCGCCGCCTCGGCGCCGTCGAGCAGGCTCGACAGGGTTACGGGCTTGCCGATGATGGCGTCGAACACGGCTGCGCGTGCCGAGCTGGATCGATGTGCCTCCGGCAGCGCCGTGCACAGCAGAACCGGCAGATCCGGTTTCAGCGCCCGCGCCTCCTGTGCCAGGGCGGCTCCATCCATCCCGGGCATGTCGAAGTCCGTGACGAGCAGATACCAGGCGTCCGGGTCCTCGCGGATGGCGGCCAGCGCGTCGGCACCCTCGAGGCAGGGTCCGACTTCGGCGCCTGCTTGCTCCAGCAACTCCGCCAGCACCTCCACAACGGCGGGGTTGTCATCCACCACCAGAACGCCCCGCCCGGCCAGCAATCCGTTGCGCGCAGGCGTCGGCACGGCGGCCTGGAACTGGCGCGGCGGGCTCAGGGGCCACAACAGATCGAAGCGGGAGCCAGTGCCCAGGCTGGAGTCGACAAACAGCCCTGCACCGGCTGATTCGACGATGCCGGCCACCACCGACAGGCCGAGACCGGACCCTGCCGCGCCCTTGCTGGAATAGAAGGGCTCGAAAATGCGATCCAGCACATCGGCCGCCATGCCGGCACCGGTATCGGCCACCCGGATCAGTGCCCATGGACCTTCCGGCACAGCGCCGACCCGGATCTTTCCGGAAGGCGGGCTCGCCGGGGGTGGCAGCAGGCTGAGCGTGATCCGGCCATCACGGTCACGGTCCATCGCGTCGCGCGCGTTGATCGCGAGGTTCAGGAGCACCTGCATCAGTTCGGTGCTGTCGGCTGTTGCCAGAACGGGGTGATCGGGAAGGTCGACGACCAGTTGATGGCCCGGCGGCAGGCTTGTCCGCACCAGTTCGGCCACGCTGGCCAGCGTCTGTCCCAGGTCCAGTTCATGGCGTTCGGGCTTCCGGGCGCCCAGGCTCAGCATCTTGGCCACCAGCGAGGCAGCCGCGCTGGCTGCTGCCTGGATTCGGTCGGCCTGGCGCTTTGCCTTGGGCTCTGCTCCGGCCTGGATCAGGGCAGCCGATCCAGCGATGGCGGCGATCAGATTGTTGAAATCATGCGCGATGCCCGATGCCAGCTGCCCAACTGCTTCCTGCCGCTGCGCCGCCAGCAGCTGTTCGCGCAGCCGGGCCATTTCGCGCTCTGCCTGCTGGCGCGCGCCGATATCCCGCGTGACGCAGACAATGCCACCGTTCGAACGAAGCGACAGCGATATCTCCTGGTCCACGGCGGAACCGTCCAGCCGCCGACCGCGGGACTGGCCGCGCCATTGGTGCTTTTCGCCCAGGATCGGAAAGGCCTGTTGCTCAAGGCGCTGTCGCTCATCCTCGGTATAAAGCTCCGACCAGTGCCGGCCAAGCGCGGCTGTGCCGTCGGGAAAGCCGAACATGGTGGCATGGCTCTCGTTCATGAAGATGAAGTGCCCATCCGGGTCCGTCACCGCGATCCCATCGTTCGACGCTTCCATGGCCGCCACCTGCTCGGCAAGCTGCTGCTGCGTCGCGTCGCGATCCGCTTCCATGGCCTTGCGTGCGCTGATGTCGCGAATGATGGCGGCAAAGCCGTCGGGTGCCCGGCCGGGCTCGGAGGACCACATGGCGAGCGACAGCTCAACCGGCACTTCGGTGCCCGACCGGTGAGTGGCCGGCACCTCGACGGTCTTGCCCACCAACCGCGGCGCGCCACCGGTGCGCATCCTGTTCATTCCGGCGTGGTGTGCCGCCCGGTGCCGGTCCGGAATGATCATGTCCAGCGTCTGGCCCAGCGCTTCTCTGGCCGGCCAGCCAAACATCACCTCGGCGGCCCGGTTCCAGTGGATGATCCGGCTTTCGGCATCGGCGCACACGAAGGCATCCAGTGTGGTTTCACCAATAAGGTGCGAGATCTGCTGGGATTGGCGCAGCCGGCGAATCTCCAGCTGGTCGACCACCTGCTGCGCCATCAGCTGAAGTGCGCCGCGGTCGCGCGCGGAAAAATCCGTGCGCGGCGTCTGGTCGATCACGCACAGGGTGCCGATTCGGTGCCCGGATCGAAGCTTCAGCGGCACACCGGCATAGAAACGGATGTCGGGGGCGCCCAGAACGAGGGGATTGTCGCGGAAGCGCGGATCATCGCGCGCGTCTAGCACCACCATGACCTCGTCCGACTGGATGCTGTGTTGACAGAAGGAAATGTCGCGCGGTGTTTCCGTGACATCAAGGCCAACCCGCGCCTTGAACCACTGCCGGTCCTCCGTGATCAGACTGACCAGTGCGATCGGTGCATCGAACCGGTCTGCTGCCAGCATGGTGATGGAATCGAACGCGCGCTCGGGCGCGCTGTCCAGCACGTCCAGCGCCGCCAGCGCCTCGAGCCGTTCGCGCTCGGCGGCAGCCTTCGCATTCTCGAGGATCCGCATGTCTTCCAAGGAGAGCTGCTTTCCGGTCATGCGCCACTTCCCCTTCGGAACCTACAGCGCTGCTGCTGCCATCGTCAGCAGACCGGTCGCGCGCAACTGCGCGTTCGGACGGGTTCGCCTATCCCTTCGTATAGCACGGCATCTCCGCAGAGGTCTTGCCGGTGCGGCGGCACAGGGTGACACTCCGTACGGGATGATTGGCTGCCTGATCGCGTTGCGGCCTGCTCCGCACGCGCCTTGGGCCATTCCTTTGCCGACGGGACTCGGTGGTCCGCCGTGGAGCAACAGGGCTTCAGCAGCGGCGCGACGCCACTGTCTTTCAAACGAAGGAACTTGTTCATGAAGGCTCTCCTCAGCGCCGTTGCAACGGCCGCGCTCATCGTCTCGGCCGGCGTTGCCCAGGCCGCCACCACCGATGCCGGTGCTGGCGCGAAGATCATCGCCCCGCTGCAGATCAAGAAGGTCACCGACCTCTATTTCGGCACCATTGCCCCGTCGCTCACCAAGGCCGACACGGTGCTCGTTGCGTTCGACGGCTCGCGCAAGTGCGGCCCGGCGCTCACCTGCCTGACGGCCGACCAGACGGCTGCCGAATTCGGCGTGAGCGGCGAAGCCGACGCAGTCTACACCATCTCGCTGCCCGGCAAGATCAGCATTGTGAACGGCAATGGCGACGAAATGGTCGTCAGCAATTTCGCCGGATCGAAGGATTCCGGCACGCTGGTGGAAGGCACGGACAGCTTCACCGTTGGTGGTGAACTTGCCGTGGCCGCGCTGCAACCCGCCGGCAAGTACAGCGGCAGCTTCACCGTCGCCGTCGAGTACCAATAAGGTCCCTGGCAGGGGAAGGGGCCCGCGCCGCCCAGGCAGCGTGGGCCCCGACCCTTTTGCCATCCCGCGGGCAAAGGCCCGCTCTCCCCTAACCAGAAAGCCCCTGCCATGCGCCTTTTCTTCCGTGGCGGCCTTGCGGCCGCCGCCTTGTCCTCGCTTGTGCCGGCCGCACCGGCCAGTGCCGAACTGATGATTGCCCCCACCCGTGTCATGCTTCAGCCAAGCCAGCGCACGGCCGAGCTAGTGCTCGTGAACCGCGGCACGGAAACCGCCGCATTCCGCCTGCAAGTGGAAAACCGCCGGATGCGCGAGGACGGCTCGCTCGAGGCGGCCGATGCCGCCCGGCCAGGCGAGCTGTTCGCGGCCGACAAGGTGCGCTTTGCGCCCCGCCAACTGGTGCTGGAGCCCGGCGCCCGGCAGACCGTCCGAGTGACGGCCGCCCTTCCCGAAGGACTGCCGGCGGGCGAATATCGCAGCCACCTGAGGCTGATGTCAGCGCCGACCAGCGTCGGCAAGCAGGACGAGGGCCAAGCGGGCGACGACCGTGCGCTTTCAATCGAGCTGATCGCGGTGCGCTCGCTCACCATCCCGGTCCTGGTGCGGGTTGGTACGCTGGAAGCGAACGCCCAGATCGAGGGTGCCCGTTTTTCGGAGCGGAACCCGGAACAGCTGGTCATCCGCATGACACGGACCGGCACCCGCTCCACCTATGGCGACATCCAGCTCACGCTGGATGGCGAGAGGACCCCGGCCTATACGGTGCGCGGCATCGCCATCTATGCTCCGAACAGCACGCGCGATGTAATTCTGCCCCTGCCGCTGGCGGTTCGCCAGAAGCTGGGCGGCCGCATGGTGAAGCTGACCTATGTGTCGACCGATCCGGCAGCACCGGGCGCGGTCGCCGACATGCGCGTCCAGCTCTAAGGCCAGGGCCGACAGGACAGGACCATGCTCCGATGGCTGCTGCCGGCGCTGCTGGTGTGCGCGCCGGTGGCC
>JBGTBK010000242.1:0-18875 GCA_041749355.1 Sandaracinobacter sp.
GAGCTGCAGAGTGAAAGAGCTGCGGTGGCCAATCACATCAAATAATCGTTCGCTCGATTGCTGATGCTGGGAAGGGGTGCTCATTGAGCACCCCTTTTTTTTGCTCCCCGCGACCGGCGGGTGGCGGGCGTTGCCTTCACCGGCTCCACCCGCACTGCGCGCGCAATCGCGCGGCACCTGCTGGACGACGACAGCCGCCCAATCGTGCCGCTGATCGCCGAAACTGGTGGGCTGAATGCGATGATCGTCGATTCGACTGCGCTGCCCGAGCAGGTTGTGCAGGATGTGATTACGTCCGCCTTCCGTTCGGCCGGCCAGCGCTGCTCGGCGCTCAGGCTGCTGCTGGTGCAGGCGGAAGTGGTGGGCTCCATCCTGGAGATGCTGAAGGGCGCGATGGACACGCTGGTGGTGGGCGACCCGGCCGACCGGAGGACCGACATCGGGCCGGTCATCGACGCCGCGGCGCGCGACCGCCTGATGGCCTATCTGGGCCGCCAGGCAGGCCGGGTGCTGCACCAGCTGGACGTGCCGGCAACGGGAACCTTTGTCCCGCCAAGCATCGTCAAGCTGGAGTCGATCGAGGAGCTGACCGAGGAATGGTTCGGCCCGATCCTGCATGTGGTGACCTGGAGTTCGGGCGAGCTGGACCAGGTGATCGCGCAGGTGAACGCGACCGGCTATGGGCTCACCATGGGGCTCCACAGCCGCATCCAGGGTGTTTCGGCAACCGTCTGCCGGACAGCCCGGGTCGGGAACCTGTATGTGAACCGCGCGATGATCGGTGCCGTGGTCGGTGCCCAGCCGTTCGGTGGCGAAGGGCTTTCGGGCACTGGCCCCAAGGCCGGTGGGCCGCACTATCTGCCTCGTTTTGCGGTGGAAAGGGCGATCAGCATCGACACCACCAGCAGCGGCGGAAACGCCAGCCTGCTCTCGATCGGGGATTGATCGAGTGTGAGCCGCTTGTTCGGCGGCGGGGTGCTGGCTAAGGGGCATCTCCGTTCAACTGCGTGACAAGGGTTTGCCTTGGCTTCTCAAATGATCTCTCCGGTCCTGCTTTGCGGTGGCTCCGGAACCCGGCTCTGGCCGCTGTCCCGCGCGGACATGCCCAAGCAACTTCAGGCGCTGGCGCATGAAGAAACGATGCTGCAGGCGACTGCGTTGCGCGTTGGCACGGATACGGCTGCGCTCAGTTTCCGCGCACCAATCGTTGTTGCAGGCGAAGCCCACCGCTTCCAGGTGACCGAACAGCTGCTGCATGTGCGCGTGCAGCCCGAAGTGGTCCTGCTGGAACCGCAGGGCCGGAACACCGCCCCTGCGGTCGCACTGGCGGCCCTTTGGCATGTACAGCAGGGCAATCCGGATGCGCTTTTGCTGGTGATGCCGTCGGACCATCTGATCGGCAACGAGGCTGCCTTCCGCGATGCGATTGCAGCCGCAGCGCCGGAGGCAGCTGCCGGCCGGCTGGTCACCTTCGGGATCACGCCGAACGAGCCGGCGACGGGCTATGGCTATATCGAAGCCGAGCCGGCCATCGCCGGGCAGGCTGCCCGTCCGGTGCGGCGGTTCGTGGAGAAGCCCGACGCCGAGACTGCTGCCCGCTATGTGGCAGACGGTCTGTTCTGGAACGCCGGCATCTTCCTTTTGAAGGCTTCGGCCTTTCTTGCGGCACTGGAAGCACATGCGCCCGAGGTGGCACAAACTGTTGCGGCAGCAGCGGGATCTGTTGTGTCGGAAGGGCTGTTCACCCGGCCGGATGCGGCTGCCTTTGCGGCCATCCCGTCGATCAGCATCGACTATGCCGTCATGGAGCGGGCAACCAATGTGTCGGTGGTGCCGGTGGACATGGGCTGGTCCGATGTCGGTTCCTGGGATGCTCTCTGGCGCGTGACGGCGCCCGACGCCGACGGCAATGTGCTGCGGGGTGCCGGCGCACTTGTCAGCTGCCGCGACAGCATGGTGCGCAACGACGGCGGACCCTTCGTGGCGGCACTGGGCCTGGAGAACATGGTTGTGGTGTCGACTGCCGATGCCGTGCTGATCGCGCCGCGAAACCGGGCCGAGGACATCCGCAAGGTGGTCGAGCGGATCGAGGCGGAGGGCCTTGAGCTGACCCGCACCAGCCATGAGGTCCGCCGCCCCTGGGGCAGTTATCGCAGCATGGGCCGTGGCGAGGGCTGGCAGGTGAAGCGGATCGCCGTGAAGCCCGGCGCAAAGCTCAGCCTGCAGAAGCATGCCCAGCGGGCCGAGACCTGGGTTGTGGCGATGGGAATTGCGGACGTGACGGTCGACACGCGGCAGCAACGTCTGCAGGCGGGCGAGAGCGTGTTCATTCCGGTGGGTGCGGTTCACCGGCTGGAGAATCCCGGCCCCGAGCCGCTTGAGCTGATCGAGATCCAGCAGGGTGGCTATCTTGGCGAGGACGACATTGTTCGCCTGTCCGACATCTATGGCCGGACGGGCTGAGCTCGTCGGGGCCGGGGCAGTTCAGGGACGGGCCACCGGAGGCTGAGCGGTCGGCCCTGTTTCAGGCCTGATCGGGGCGGGCCCGAAAGGCCGCCAGAAGGTGCGCAGCGACGACTGCGAACACGCCAATCAGGGCACCCAGGAACAGGCCCAGCACTATCGCCATGACCGGCTTCGGGCTGGTCGGCCTTGTCGGGCCGCTTGCCGGCTCCAGGGGAAGGGCTGCAAAGGGGCCCGCCGAAGTTGCCATCATGACGGCCCGCTCCTGTTCCAGCAGCGCCTCCGAAAGGGTGCGGCGATGTTCGGCCACTTCGGTGGTTGCCAGTTTCCTCGACAGGTGGTCGGCATATTGCTGAGCCCGCTGCAGCGAAGCGGCCCGGACGTCTGCATCGGCCTGGCGATGCACGGTCTCGAGCAGGTAGACGCCGAACGCCGGGTCCGGGGTCTGCACGATCAGGCTTGAGATGGGCGGGTCCTTGGGCCCCGGAGGGGCGACCCCGATCGTCTTGAGGAGATATTTCTGCAACTCTTCGGCACCAGGCGGGGTCCATGCGGGAACCGGCTGGCCGGCAACAGCATAGAGCAGGTTGCGGATCGGTCGTAGCGGGCCCGGGCGATCCCGGAAGGTGCGGGTTGAAGGGTCCCACTGCTTTGCAAAGGCTGTCTGCATGATGCGCTGGTCGCCGGTGAGTTGCTGGGCAAGCTCCCGAGAGGTCAGGCGATCAAGGTAGAGATCGAAGGGGGAGGCCCCTTCGGCTCCCTGCCGGACAGAGACTCCGGCAAGGGAGGCAAGCCCGCCGAGTCGGCTGAGCGTGCTCGAAAGGCCGGTCTGCGAGGAAATCGCCGGTGTGATCCGCAGGCTGGTGGTGTAGCGCGTGGTCGCGAGGTTGAGGTAGGCCAATGCCGCGCCGAGCCCGATGAGCGCCGCCAGCAGGATCCAGCTCCAGCGGCGGCGAAGATCGCCGGCGAGCTCGACCAGATCGAGGAAGACTGGCCCCGGCTGGCCGGTTGCCGGCTGGGGAGCTTCAGCCGCGGGCATCGAAATCCACGGTTCGGTAGACTTCTTCAAGACCGGCGCGCAACGGGATGGATGCGCTCCAGCCAAGGGCGCGCAGCCGGCCGGAGTCCATCATCTTGCGCGGCGTGCCATCGGGCTTGCTGGTGTCGAACAGCAGTTCGCCCTCGAAGCCGACAACATCCGCCACCAGGCGTGCGAGTTCGGCGATACTGAGATCGGTTCCGACACCGACATTGATATGTTCGGCAGCCGAGTAGGACTTCAGCAGGAAGGTGACGGCGTCGGCAAGGTCGTCGACATGCATGAACTCGCGCTTGGGGGTTCCGGTTCCCCAAACCGTCATCGACTGCGCGCCCGACACCTTAGCCGTGTGGGCCTTGCGCAGTAGGGCCGGAATCACATGGCTTCCTGCCGGGTCGTAATTGTCGCCCGGACCGTAGAGGTTTGTCGGCATCACCGAGATATAGTCTGCCCCATGCTGGCGGCGGTAGGCCTGCGCCAGCTTGAGGCCCGCGATCTTGGCCACGGCATACCATTCGTTGGTTGGCTCCAGCGGCCCGGTCAGCAGCGCGTCTTCCGCGATCGGCTGTGGTGCCATCTTGGGATAGATGCACGAGGATCCCAGGAAGACCAGCTTGCGCACACCCACGCTGTGGGCTGCCGACATGAGGTTGGCCTCGATCTGCATGTTGTCGAGCAGGAAGTCGACGGGATAGCTGTCGTTGGCGAGAATGCCGCCGACCTTCGCTGCCGCGATGATCACCACGTCCGGCCGGTTTGCCGCCATCCAGTCCTCGACCTCGCGCTGGCGGGTGAGATCGAGTTCCTGGCGCGTCGCAGTCTGGATTTCGGCAAGGGGTTCGCGTTGAAGCCGGCGCACCAGCGCAGAGCCGACCATGCCGCGATGGCCGGCGACAAAGGCCTTCAGGCCGTCGAGCCTCAGGCTCTCAGAGCCCATGGCGCTTGGCGGTTTCAGCAAGGTCGGCGGCCACCATCTCGCGCACCAGCCCGGACAGCGGGGTCTTGTGTTCCCAGCCCAGCTGGGCCTTCGCCTTGGACGGATCGCCCAGCAGCAGATCGACCTCGGTCGGGCGGAAATAGGCCGGGTCGACAGCCACCAGCACATCGCCGGTGCGCGAATCCAGGCCCTTTTCCGACACCCCTTCGCCCTGGAAGACAAGCTCCCGCCCGACTTCGCGGAAGGCGGCAACCACGAAGTCCCGGACGCTCGTCGTCTCGCCGGTTGCCAGCACGAAGTCGTCGGCCTTGTCGTGCTGCAGGATCATCCACATGCCCTCGACATAGTCGCGTGCATGGCCCCAGTCGCGCTTTGCGTCGAGGTTGCCGAGATAGAGGGTTTTCTGCAGCCCAAGCTCGATTGCTGCAACCGCCCGGGTGATCTTGCGGGTCACGAAGGTCTCGCCGCGAAGCGGGGATTCATGGTTGAACAGGATGCCGTTGGAGGCGAACATGCCATAGGCCTCGCGGTAGTTCACCGTGATCCAGTAGGCATAGAGCTTGGCGGCCGCATAGGGCGAGCGCGGATAGAAGGGCGTGGTTTCCTTCTGCGGAATTTCCTGCACGAGGCCGTACAGTTCGGACGTGGAGGCCTGGTAGAAGCGGGTGTGCTGGTCCATCTTCAGGATGCGCAGCGCCTCGAGAAGGCGCAACGTGCCGATGGCATCGGCGTTGGCGGTGTATTCGGGGGTTTCGAAGCTGACGGCCACATGGCTCTGGGCGGCCAGATTGTAGACCTCGTCGGGCTGGGTTTCCTGCACCAGGCGGATGAGGTTCGTGCTGTCCGTCAGGTCGCCATAATGCATGTGGAACCGAGTCTCGCCCTCGTGGCGGTCGGTGTAGAGATGGTCGACACGGCCGGTGTTGAACGAGGAGGACCGCCGCTTGACGCCGTGGACAGTGTAGCCTTTCCCGAGGAGAAGTTCAGCCAGATAGGCTCCATCCTGGCCGGTAATTCCGGTGATAAGCGCGGTTTTCGACATGCTCTACCTTTGATTTCAGTCCGGTGGGCTCCCTAGAGCCCTTGCCCGATGCTGTCGAGGCCATGCATTGCCCACCGCAAGGATACGCGGCTTGACGCAGCCCGGGTCCAGCGAACATGGGATGCGCGTGACTGCCGCGCTCATCTTTCAGTTTGTAAGCCTGCTTGTGAGCGTCGCAATGGTGCCATTGCTTCTCGGTTTCCTCGGTGTCGGCGAGTTTCTGGTTTGGTCCGTAATTCTGGTCATCTCCGGGCTTTCTATGCAGTTGGAGCAGGCGGTCCAGACGCTCTCTGTTCGGCGTGTTGCCACCCAGCTTGGGCCGACTTCAAAGGAGATGCTGGATGCGGAGTTGCGCCGAACCGATGCCGCCTATCGCAAGCTTGCACTCACCATGCTGGTCGTCGTCGGACCGGCTGGATGGGCTTACATGGAATTTGCGCTTTTTCGGACCGACGCATCTGGCCCGCCCGAAGGCTGGGAATTGGCATGGGCCGTCACCGTAGGAGCACTGACCGCAAACTACTGGTTCGGGCGGAACAACGTCTTGCTGATGGCCACGGGTCGTACCGACAGCTTCTTTCGGATCAATACTCTGTCTCGTTGCCTCAACTTTCTGCTGGTGATCGGCGCTGCGGCCAGCGGGCTCGGCCTTGCAGGGGTCGGCATGGCTTTTGCGATTGCAGCACTAGTGGGCATATCGATCATCGCAGGAGCGGCTCGAAGGCCGATCGGCTCTGAGCAACCAATAGCGGTCAGCCGCGCACCACTGGCCTTGGAGGGCACCGAAAAGGCCGGGATCGTCCGCTACATTGTCTACACTCTGGCAGCATTCCTGATTTATCGCGGGGCTTTTCTGTTGGCGGCTGGTTTCTACCCGGTGGGTGATAGCAGCTCATACGGGCTGGCTTTGCAGGCGTTTGTCGTGATGGCTGCAACGGCAGTCTTGCCCACCCATGTTCGCCTCCCCCATTTGGTCGAAGCCATCAAGACCGGGCGGACAGTAGCCATCGACCAAGAGGTCGGCCGAACTCTCGCTTTTGCGGTCGGGGTCCTCGTGGCTGGAACCATTGTTCTGCTGTCTGCAGGTCCGCCAATCCTGAAACTGATCGAGTCAGCCGTTGCGCTTCCGGACACCTTGACCATCGCGCTGATGGCAACCGCCATTCTCGTCGAGTCCTGGATCGTGATCCTTATTAACCCTATGCTCTTGCAAAAGGACCTCTCCTTCGTTGGCCCCTATGTTGGTTCGGCGGCGATTGCGATGGCGGTTACCTCTGCTGCCGCTATCCTCGGATCGCCGCTCTGGGTTGCAATGTTGCTCGTGCCCTTGCTGGTCCAGGCCACCTTCGCATGTCCGACGATGGTCCGGTGTTATGCTCGGATGTCCGGCCGACGCGGATCCTTGGATGCTGTTAGCGGATTGGCGCTCGGAACTTCCTCGCTTTTGCATTGGGGGCGACCTCGTGGCTAAGGCGTTGTCCGACATGCCAGCCGGTTCCAGGCGGTGGCGCATGCCGGCCGAAACTTTGGCTGTGCTTCCGTTCCTGGTGTCTCTTCCGTTCATGTATGCCCCGAAGGTTCTGGAGGGCGACACGCAACCCTGGGTGCTCATCGGCACCATCATCGCGCTGTTGTTCCACAGGCCCCGGCAGTTCCTCCTGCGAAAGGATCTGTGGGTCGTTCTTGTGGCTTTCGGGGCACTCGCAGCTTACGCAGCCCGGGCTGGGTTCACCGCCGAGACAATTCGTGCCGCCTATATCTATCTGAATTTTGTCTGTCTGTGGGCACTGGTCCAGCGGGGGGACAGCTATTTCGCAGCCGGCGTTCGTTACACCCTCGTGCTCTGGTTCCTCGTTGGTGTATATCAGTATCTCGCGGTGATGCTTGGCTTGCCCGTCGAGTTCGCAGGGAGGTATGTCGCCGGGCGATCGGGCGTACCTAGTCTTGCCGCCGAGGCGTCCTATTTCGGCAGCCTGTCCATCCTCGGCTGCATGTATCTGCTTCAGGCGCAACGGCGTTCCGATCTGCCCTTTGTCATGCTGGGTGTCATCAACGTGCTCATGAGCGGTTCTTTGTTGGCGGCCCTGCTGCTGATCTTCCCGTTCTTGTATCTGCCATGGCGAATCAAGATTGTGGCCGGAGCCCTTTTCCTGCTGCTGTTCGCGCTGGACGCTACCATCAACGAGGCCGGCCTGACTGCTCGGCTGGCAGGCTTCGGATCGGCTGGTGAAGGACTGGTGGCGCTTTTTGTTGACCCCAGCCTCAACCTGCGGGCGGGCCACATTTGGTATACCCTGTGGGCCGCTTTGCCGGCCTCGATTATTTTTCAGAATTCTATTAATTTCCAAGACAGTTATAATTCCTTTGCAAGTTCAACCGGATTTCTGATCCCAACCGAATCGCCCTACATCGTCACCATGGCAGGTGAACTTGTCCATGGCGGCGGCCTGTTCGGGGCCCTTATAATTGTCATACTTGTCGTCTCCGCATGGCGAGGTGGATCAACCGTCTGGGAAAGACTTATCCGTGCAAGTTTTGTTGGAGCCTGTCTCTTGAATCCGATTTCTATCGCCAATCCGTTCTTCATCTTCTTCTGCAACCAACGCCCGCTGTCGTTCGGTCGGAGACCGTCCTGATGACCACGTCACTTGACCTCATCAAGCGCTTCTACCCCGAGGCGAAGCTTAACGGCTTCACGTCGAAGGATGGGGTTGTTGCCTTCTATTCGCAGATCCGGGCGCTCCTGAACGAACATGCGCACGTGCTTGATTTCGGTGCCGGTCGGGGCGCGCAGATATCCGAGGATCCAGTGCCGTTCCGGCGCCAGTTGCAGGATCTGCGATCGGTGGCGGCCCATGTCGAAGGATGCGATATCGATGGGGCGGTGCTCGGCAATCCCTATGTCCACGCGGCCCGCCAGATCGCACCGGGGGCCCCATTGCCTTACGCCGACGCCACTTTCGACCTGATCGTCTCCCGTTCCGTCTTCGAACATATCGAGAAGCCGCGGGAGGTTGCTGCCGAGCTTGGGCGGGTCCTGAAGCCGGGCGGCGTCGTTGCCGTGATGACGCCGAACGCCTGGGGCTATCCGTCGATTGCCGCACGCCTCGTCCCGAACAGGCTGCACAGTGGCGCATTGAAAAGCATCCAGCCGGACCGAAAGCCCGAAGACGTGTTTCCGACCTTCTACCGGGTCAACAGGCCCGCAGCAGTCCAGGCTGCGTTCGGCACCGGCTATGCCGTCTATGCCTTTCCTGTGTGGGCAGAACCCTACTATCACTTCAACAGAGCGTTCCTTTTCCGCCTGCAGAAGATCTTCCACGACGTGGCGCCCGATCTTTTCGCGCCGACACTTTGCATGTTCATCCGCAAGGACCCGCAGCCGTGATCGCGCTCATCACCGGCATTTCCGGGCAGGATGGCTGGTATCTTGCCCGCCAGTTGCAGGCGGAAGGGCATCATGTGGTGGGCCTGAGCCGGGATGCTGAGGCAGCGGCGCGCGCGTTTGCCGGTTGGGAATGTCCGCCGGCAATCCACAGCTTCGACTATGCCGTGCCGATGGCGGTGGCGCCCGTTATCGAGGTGGTGCAGCCCGACTGGGTCTTCAACCTTGCCTCGTTCGCGACGGGGCAGGGCATGTTCGACCAGCCCCAGGCCATGGCCCGGCTGAACGGCTTCTTCGTGCTCGACCTGCTGGAGGCGATCCGGGCCAGCCCGCGGCACGAGGCGATCACGCTGGTGCAGGCGTCGTCCAGCGAAATGTTCGGCGATGTCCGCGAGATGCCGCAGGACGAGGACACGCCGCTCAGGCCCAAGAGCCCCTATGGCGCGGCCAAGCAATATGCCCATTCGATGGTCGGCATCTACCGGCGGGCTTTTGGTGTCAGGGCCTGTTCGGCCATCCTCTACAACCACGAGAGCGTCCGCCGGCCGCCTGCCTTCGTGACCAAGAAGATCGCCCGCGCAGCCGCGCGGATCAGCCTGGGGATGGAGTCCGAGCTTGTGTTGGGCGCACTCGATATTTCGCGTGACTGGGGATATGCGCCTGAGTACATGGACGCCCTCGTCCGGATGGCCCGGGCGTCCGAGCCTTGCGACTATGTCGTGGCGACAGGCCGACTGACGTCGATACGTGAAGTGGTCCAGATGGCCTTCGGGCAGCTGGGCCTTGAGTGGGAGCCCTATGTGAGACTGGACACAGGCTGGACCCGCCCGGTCGAATCCCTCGGCCTTTGCGGAAACCCGGCACGCATCGAGACGGATCTCGGCTGGCGCGCCACCACCCCTGTTTCCGACATCATCGCCGAGATGGTCACCCATGAACGCGCGGCGGCCGTGCTGGCCGCAGCCTGAGACCCGCCCGACCTTTAGGAAACCCGACACGAAGATGGCAAAGCGAATTGACCGCTGCAGGATCTGCGGCAACACCACCCTGTCCCCCGTCCTCGATCTGGGGGAACAGGCCTTGACGGGCGTCTTCCCGAAGTCGCGGGATGCGGCTGTCACCGTCGGCCCGCTGTCGCTGGTCTTGTGCACGGGCGAGGGTGCTTGCGGGCTTCTGCAGCTTGCGCACAGCTATGACGCCTCGGAGATGTATGGCGAGAATTATGGCTATCGGTCGGGGCTCAATCCGTCGATGGTGGCCCATCTGCGCTCCAAGGTGGAGCGGATCAAGGCGCTCGGGATCCTGGCCGACGGGGACATCATCCTCGACATCGGCGCCAACGACGGAACGACACTCCGGCAGTATGAGCAGCCTGGGCTGAAGCTGGTCGGCATGGACCCGACAGGCGCCAAGTTCCGCGAATATTATGCCGACACCATCCTGCTGGTGGCCGACTTCTTCAGTGCCGCGAATTTCCGCGAGGCGCTTGGGCCCGATGCCCGGGCCAAGGTCGTCACCTCCTTCTCCATGTTCTACGACCTTGAAGACCCGACGGGCTTCATGGCGCAGGTGCACGAGATCCTTGCCGACGACGGGGTCTGGGTGTTCGAGCAGAGCTACATGCCGCTGATGCTCGACACCAACAGCTACGACACCGTGTGCCACGAGCATCTGGAATATTATGCGCTTGCCCAGATCGACTGGATGGCAAGGCGCGTGGGGTTCGAGATCATCGATGTCGAGCTCAACGACGTGAACGGCGGCAGCTTCTCGGTGACGGTGCAGAAGGCCGGCGGCCCGCTTGTGCGCACCGCAGCGGTTGACGAGGCCTTCGCGCGCGAAGCCGGAATGGGCCTGGACCGGCTTCAAACCTATGCCGCCTTCCGGGACCGGATCGACACCGCCCGCGACGAGTTGCTGGCGTTCCTGCGCAAGGCAAAGGCCGATGGAAAGCGTGTCGTTGGCCTGGGCGCATCGACCAAGGGCAATGTGCTGCTGCAATATTGCGGGATCGACGAGACCCTGATCGATTGCATCGGCGAGGTGAACCCGGACAAGTTCGGGGCCTTTGCGCCCGGCACGCTGATCCCGATCCGCGACGAGCGGGAGGTGCTTGCGGAAGCGCCGGACTATTGCATGGTCCTTCCTTGGCACTTCCGCGCCTTTTTCGAAGCCCAGCCGCGCTATGCCGGCGTGACGCTGGTTTTTCCGTTGCCCAGCCTCAGCATCGGTGCGTGATGGCGGCCGGGGGCGCGCGCTTCATCGTGCTGGAGCCAAGCAAGGTCGGTCCGCAGCACATCACCCTGCTTGAGGGCTATCTGCGCGCGCTTCTGGCCATCGAGCCGGAGGCGATGGGATATCGGCTTGTGTATCGGGCCGACCAGAGCAGCCACGCTGCTCTTGCGCCCGACGTTCGGGGCAGGGTTCCGCTGGAGCCGATCCATGTGATCAACCCCGAGGAGCGGCGCTGGGTGCGCAAGATTGCGCAGGAGGTCGGTGCCGTGCTGGCGGCGCTGGACGGCATGGGTCCGGGCGACCGGCTGCTCGTGACCTGCCTGTCGTCGCCGTCGCTGCTCGTTCTCGAGGCTGTTGCCCGGCTGTTCGGGCTTGGCGGACGCGACATCACGGTGGTGCTGCACGGCGAAGTGGAGGCGCTGTTCGACGAAAGCTGCCGCTCGCCGCGAAGCTGGGGTTTCTGGGCCTGGCGCTGGTCAAGGCTGCGTCGGCCGGACAGCCCGATCGCGCTGGCCGTGATCGCGGACTTCATCCGGACCGCCCTGGTGCAGCACGACCCCGTGCGGTTTCCTGCACAGGCGATCCGGGTGCTGCCGCTTCCGATCAGCCCTTTCGACGGCACCGCAGCCCGGCTGGTCGGGGATCATCTGGTCGCCTTCATTGGCTATCGCACCCGGTTCAAGGATTTCGACCGGTTCCAGTCGATCGCGGACGCCGCGACCGGGCCCGTTCGCTTTGCGGCGATCGGGGGCGGCCGTGTCGATGATCTGGCAGGGGTTGAGCGACCGTTCGACCCGGAGCTGGGATTTATGGGCGAAGTGGCGCAGGCGAGCGTTGCGCTCTTCCCCTATTCGCAGGGCTACACCGCCGCCATGTCGGCTGCAGCGCTCGATGCGCTGTCCACCGGAGTGCACATCGTGGCAACTGCACGGCCCTGCTTCGTTGCCCTGCACGAGGTGTTCGGCCCCGATCATGTGACCCTGTTCGAGACCGATGCCGAGGTTTTGGCGCTTCTGGCAGACCATGCCCGCCTCGATCGGCTTCGGGCCGGCGCAGCCGTGCGACGCGCAAGGCTTGCGGCTTCTCCGTTCGGGCCGGCTGCGGCGCAGCGGTCGTTTCGGGCCCTGCTGGGCCGTGAGGCGGCCATTGCTCACGACAACCGCGAGCGGGAGGCTGCCTGATGCTCAGGACCTATCTTCGGGACCAGCTGGCGGCGAACCCGCGGGCCGATGCGATGTTCCGGCGCCACATCTGGAGCCGGATCCATTTTCCCGAACATGAGCTGAAAGCGCTGGACGACCTGCCGGCTGGTGCCATCGACTGTGCGATCGACGTCGGCGCAGCCCTTGGCGGTTATGCTTGGGTGCTTGGCCGCAAGGCGCGCCGGGTTCTTTGCTACGAGCCCGGGCAGGTGCATGGCGACTATCTCGAAAGCGCGATTGGCCAGGGCAACATCACGCTGGTGCGGGCTGCCGTCGGGGCCGAGCCGGGCGAGCTCGACATGTTCACACCGGGTGCCGACACCGACGCGCGGCACATGGCGACGCTCAGTCGCGACAATCCTGTGGTCGACACGCCCGGCACCTCGGTGCGGCGCGTGCCTGTCGTGACGCTCGATTCCGACGTGCCGGCCCGGATCGGAGCGGACGCGCGGGTCGATGTGCTGAAGGTCGATGTGGAGGGTTTCGAAAACGCCGTGTTCGAAGGTGCGCGGCACCTTCTTGGCCGGCATCGCCCCCTCGTCATCGCCGAGATCGAGGCGCGGCACAATCCGCGCCATGGAGAGGCGTTCGCCCTGCTGGAAGGCATGGGCTACCTGGTGCACTTCTGGCGAGAGGGCCGCTATCACCGGTTGAGCGGCCACGACATTTCGGCCCTGCAGACGGCCGAAGACCTGGCCGAACGGCTGCGCCCCGGCCACGACCCGGCACAGAATCGCTATATCAACAACTTCGTTTTCCAGCACCCTGAAACAAGGATCAAACTGGCGTGAGCAAGGCTTCCCGCATCTTCGTCACCGGCTGCGCCGGGATGATCGGTTCCAGCGTGGCCACGGCCCTTCTGGCCGATGGCCACAAGGTGGTCGGGATCGACAATCTGTGGCGCGGCACCAGCGCCAACCTCTCGGCCCTGAAGGCGCATCCGAACTTCGAATATCGCCATGCCGACATCGCGGCCGACCGCAACTGGTCGTTCGACGTGGGCGCCGACGACACCATCGTGCACACGGCCGACATCGTTGCCGGCATCGGCTTCGTGTTCGCCAATGAGTGGACGATCTTCCAGAAGAACCTGCTCATCAACACCGAGATTGCCCGGATCGTGCATTTCCAGCAGCCGCGGCAGCTGATCTATCTCGGCACGGCGTGCAGCTATCCGCAGGGCCTGCAGCGCTCCACCGAAGGGTCGGTCCTGTCGGAAGACAAGAAGCTCCCGGCCGACCCGGAATCCGGCTATGGCTGGTCGAAGCTGATGGGCGACATCGAGTTCCGCCTGGCCGTGAAGGGCAAGCCCACCCGGCTCACCGTGCTCGACCTTCACAATGTCTATGGCTGGCCCTGCGTTTATCGCGACAACACGGCCCAGGTGATCCCGGCGCTGATCATGAAGGCGATCACCAGCACCGACCGCAGCCTGTCGGTGTGGGGCGACGGAAAGCAGGGCCGCGCCTTCCTGCACGTGAAGGACGTGGTTGCAGCCGTTCGCGCTTCGCTTGGCTATGCGGGTGCGTTCGACAATTTCATGATCGGGCCGGACCGCTGCACCACCATCGCCGAAGTCGCCGACCTCATCCGCCAGCACCCGAGGATCGGAATCGACCGGGTGGTGTTCGACCCGACCAAACCCACCGGCGACATCGGCCGCTACGCCGACGCTGCCCGCGCGAAGGCCGAGCTGGGCTGGGAGCCGAAGGTGGAGTTCAAGCAGGGCCTGCATGAGCTGATCGACCATGTGATCGACGACTGGCAGGCGAACAGCCGCGCATGACGAAGCGCCTGTCTATCATCATGCCGAGCTTCAACGACGCCCGCATCGCCGAGGCGATCGCAAGCGTGCGCCGGTTCGACGACATCGACACGGTGAAGCTGGTGATCATCGACGGCGGCTCAAAGCCGGAGGTGGTCAATCTCCTGAAGGCAGCTGTGCGCCCCGGCGACATCCTGGTGTCCGAGCCCGACAAGGGAATCTTCGACGGCCTGAACAAGGGCCTCGATCGGGTGGACACGGAGTTTTTGGGCTGGCTGGGTTCGGATGACTTTTTCACCGGACAGGTCAAGGCGAGCGATGTGGTCGCCGCGCTCGAGCATGAAGATCTCTTCGTGACCTCGCTTGCGATCTTTCAGGACCGTATCGTGCGCAGGCTGACCTCAGCGTGGCCAAGTGCGCATGGATTGGCCAGCATCGGCCTGCACAATCCCCACTATTCGACATTCGGTCGCTCGGCTCTGATGAAGTCGGTTCAGTTCCGTCTCGACCTCAAGGGCGCAGATATCGATTACTTCCTGCGCATTTTCGCACGCAGGCCGAGCGTGCAGGTAGACCGGCGTGTCGGCACGTTGCAACGGGAGGGTGGATTCTCGACGGCCGGTTGGCGCAGGGTACTCGAGATCAATCGAGAGCTGTTCGGCGTCTACTATGAAAACTGCGGCCTGCTGCGCGCTTTGGTCGCCTTGCCTGTAAAGCTCGGCTACAAGCTTGTGCAGCGCATGCGATCCTCCCTCAGTCCCGCGACCATCGAAATTTACCTAGACCCTGGCGTTGCGAGGTTGCAGGCGTGGAACTGAAAATCCTGTCGCACGCCTGCCTGCTTGTGAAAGCAGGTGGCCACAGCGTGATCATCGACCCCTGGTTGCTCGGTTCCTGCTATTGGCGCTCTTGGTGGAACTTTCCAGAGCCCGTGTTCGACGAGGCCGAACTGGCGGATGTAGACGCTGTTGTCATTAGCCACGTGCACTGGGACCATTGGCATGGGCCAACACTGAAACGTTTCTTCAAGGGCAAACGGATCATTGTTCCGGATGAACCCGGACAACGCTCGCGGCGGGACCTCGCGGCCGTTGGCTTCAAGAAGATTGACGCCGTGCCACACGGCCAATCCGTCAATGTTGGGCCTATCAAGCTGACACTATACCAGTTCGGCCTGTTCTTGAATGACGCGGCGATCGTCGTGGAGGCGGACGGTGTCGCGCTGCTTGATGCCAATGATGCCAAGATTGCCGGCGCCGTTCTGTCAGACATCGTAAAGCGTCATGGGCCCTTCACCTTTGCCCTTCGCTCGCACTCGTCAGCCAATCCCCGCGTGCGATTCAGCGTCGCGAACGATCCAGAGTATGTCGTTGACGAAAGAGAGCATTATTTTCGTGCGTTCAGATTGTTTATGGAGTCGGTCAAGCCCCGCTATGCAATTCCATTTGCTTCCAATCACTGCCACCTGCACGATGACGTCTTCAATCTGAACAGCTACGTCTCCAATCCCGTTGAGCTGAAAGCCTATCTTGATAAGCAGCCGAGGCTTGGCGGTTGGGAGTTTGTCCTGATGTTGCCGGGGTCATCTTGGAACTCGCAGGCGGGTTTCACGCTGAGCAATCAGGATGCCTACACCGACCTTGACAAGAAGCTGGCGGCGTATCGACTTCGAATTGCACCAACGCTTTCTGCGTATCTCGAGGAAGAAGAAGCGGTGAAGCTGACGTCCGCGACCTGGAAGCGGCTGACGCGTCTGTGGCAGCTTGTTCCGCCGTCGAGGCGACCCCGCGGCGAGTTCGGCTTCGTCGCTTACTGGCCGAGCGGGCGTGAGCAGACCATGGTCCTCGACGGGGCTACGGGCGAGCTTGCCGAATCCGACATTCATCACGCAGTTGAAGGTCGTCCGGTCCTCAGGTTTCCGGCGATTGTGCTGCGTGATGCTGTGTTGAAGAACATGTTCCATCATGCCGGAATTTCGAAACGATGCGCCTTCGTAGCGGCAAACAAGGTCGACATGGCACAGCTGGAATCGGCGTTCGCTCAGCTCGAAAAAGTCGAGCTCGGGCTGTATCCCCTGAACAAGGGCTATCTTGCACGCCTGCTGGGTGCCTACACCCGCCGCTGGCGTGAGCTTTTGGTTTACGCCCAGGCTGCCTGGTATCTGAAGGTGCGCCGTCTGCCGATCTATCACGTGGAAGAAGCGATTCTTGAACGCAGTCGGTGAGATGAGATCCTACGGACATGCAAGGAAATGGTCTGGAGCCTCAATGATCGGCGGCCGGGCCGAGGCTATTGTGCGTCCGCGGCGGGTGGAGCACCTGCTGGCCTGACCTGCCGCCCGATCGGTCTGCCGACCGCAGCAAGCGTGCCATCGCCTCGGAAAGGGCGCCGGCAGCCCGGGCCGCTTCGGGTGGCAGTTCGTCCCTTCCCGTCCGTGCAATATGGCTGTCGGCCGAGGCCGCTCTTGCTCGCAGGGCTGCCACGTCGCCCGGCGTGGTCGACAGGCCCAGTCGTTCGAGCAGGCGCAATGTTGCGCTCTCCGGGTCTGCAACCAGATCCTCGAACTGGATCAAAGAAACCCCGGCCAGTGGAGCGCCGGAGAGGCGATTGATCCGATCGGCGGCTGCCGCCATGGCGCGGACCACGAAGGTCTCGATCGCGCCATCCGGTGCCGGCCAGTGGCCGTGCAGCGCCGCCATATCCCTCCACATGCGCAGGTTGGACCAATAGACCTCCACCGGATTGCGCAGCGTCAGAATGACATGTGCATCTGGAAAGGCGGTTCGGATCGGATCCAGTCGGAAAAGGTGATTGGGCGACTTCAGCAGCAGGCGGCCAGGCCGTTCGGCCTGCACTGCGCCAAGAAACCTCAACCAGGGTTCGAGGAACGACCTGTCCTCCGATGACAGCAGTTCATCGGCGAGAGCAGCAAGGCGGCGCGGGTCGAGGAAGCCGCGATACAGAGATGGCGCGCCCAGCAACAGAAGCGCGAACTCATCCTCCTGTGGCGAATGGGTGGAGACCCGCAACCCGTCCATGGGGCGCAGGACGTCCGTCTCCCGACCAGGTGGCACGAGCCTGAACGACGCTGGTCGCAGGCTCTGCCATGTCGTGGGGGTCACAAAGCCTTCCACACATGCGAGCATCTCGTGCAGCAACGTCGTGCCGGTGCGCCAAAGCCCGGCGATGATCACGGGGGGAGCCGCGAGGGGGGGCGTGGGGAGGCCCGCCTGCAGCCGGGCGCAGGCATCGAAGCTGAACGCCCGGACGCGCCCGGTCGCAGCCCGGTTCAGCTCCGGTCGGCCTCCTTCGCGCACCCAGTCTCTTAGCCTGCTGCCGTACCACAGCATCAGCGGCGCCCGGGGTTTGCCGCTGTCATGGAGACAGCTGGCGACGGCGCTCGGCCAGAAGCATTGCCTTGAGACGTCCGGCGCCTCCTGCATCGCGGGCAAGCAGATTTTCCGCTTCCAGCCAGTCCTTCTCGATGTCGGTCAGGCTGTCCGGCAGGCCGGCGGATCCGCCATGGCTGCCCCAATGGTGGGTGAATTTGCGCCCCCGGTAAAGGATGGCGGCGCTGCCGTCCGTGGGGGCCCGGAAGCGCGACTGGCGCTCGAGGTTCATGGTGAAGAGGGGCACCTCGGGCAGGCGGCCACCGCGCAGCAGCGGCACCATCGAGCGGCCGTCCATGCTGCCGGGCCGCGGTTCGATGCCGGCGAGTTCCAGCAAGGTCGGGGCGAGATCCACCTGCTCGACGGGCATGGAGACGCGGAGGCCCCGGGCGATGCCGGGCGCGAGCAGGGTCAGGGGAATATTGGTGACGGCCGGGTGCAGCAGTGGGCCGGCGTGACCACCGTAATCGGGCAGAAAGCTCTCGCCATGGTCAGCCGAAATCAGGACGATCGCATTGTCGAGCCGCCCGTCCTTTCTTTGCGCGCGCAGGAAGCTGCCGACGGCGGAGTCCACGGCGGCGATCATCTCGTCGTAGCGGGCCTGAAGCAGGGCATGGTCTGCCTGCTGCTGAATGAAGCCAGCCTGGTAGATGGGGACCGCGTCCCTGAGGGCGCGCATTCGCGGCGAGGGATCGAAGCGGCCGATGTGGGGTGGCGGCGCGACATAGGGGTCGTGCGGGGGCCAGAGGTGAATCCACAGCGCGACTGGTCGGCCGTCTGCCGGGCGCCGGAACAGCGAGGCGCCTGCGTCGAGGGCTCGGCGCGCATCGAAGACATCGGAATCGCTCCACAGGCCAGCCCTCAAGGCAAGCTGGTTCAGCGCCTTGGAGAGCGGCGGCATCAGCCCGAGATCTTGCGCCGTGCAGGCTTCCGGCAGCCAGAGGCTCAGATCATCTCGGCAAGGCCCGAGGGCGAGCGTTCTGTCGGCTGCCACGACCTCGAACCAGCGCGAATAGCCGTTGCGGTGGATTCCGGCCCAGGGATTGGTGGTGACAGCCCGCAATACGTAGCCGGCCTCGTGCAGCCGTGCTGGCAGGCTCGTGTCGCGTGACGCGGGCAGAGGCCGTGCGGGCAGCTGCATCGCCTTGTGCCGCCAGGGGCGCTGGCCCGTCAGCAGGCTGTTGATGCTGGGGGTTGTGAAGTTCGAATTGGCCACAAGGCGCTCGAACTGCACGCCGTCGCGGGCGAGACGGTCGAGTTCAGGTGTCGTGGGCCGGCTGTACCCCATTGCCGAAAGATGGCCGTTGGCCAACGCGTCCATGGTAATGATGAGGATATCTGGCCGCGATGGATCGGGCGCGGGCGGGGCGCCGACGGCAGCCGAGCGCTGCCAGAGGCCCACCCCGAGCGCGGCGACG
>JBGTBK010000243.1:0-2574 GCA_041749355.1 Sandaracinobacter sp.
GGTGCCCGCCGGGGCCCAGCCGGTTGAAGCGCTGGTGGCGGCAGGCCCGCGCGTTCAGATCGACACGCCGCGGCTTGGCGGGTCGATCAACCTGGCTGGCGCCCGCTTCGACGATTTGGTGCTGAAGGACCACACCGTCACGCTTCCGCCTTCGAAGCCGATCCGCCTGTTCGCGCCGTCGGGTGCGAAGGACGCCTATTTCGCCGGCTATGGCTGGGTTGGCGCAGGCGCGCCGCCTGTCGATGCGGCATGGACGGCCTCTGCGCCGGTGCTGGCACCCGGCAAGCCGGTGACGCTCAGCTGGCAGAGCCCGCAGGGGCTGCTGTTCCAGCAGACCATTGCGGTCGATGCGAATTTCCTGTTCACGGTGACCCAGCGGGTCACGAACAGCAGCGGGGCACCCGTGTCGCTGCGCAGCTTCGGCTATGTGAACCGCACTGGTCGCGGCGTCGAGAAAGATGCCTTCAACCTGCATGTCGGCCCGATCGCGGTGCTGGACGGCACCTTGAAGGAAGGCGAGATCGGGTTCGACAAGCTGCGCGACGACGGCCCGCAGACCTTCACCTCGAAGGGCGGCTGGCTTGGCATCACCGAAAAGCACTGGCTGGCCGCCCTGATCCCCGACCAGAAGTCGACCATCGAGGCCCGCTTCACGGCCGCCGACGGCGACCGCTACCAGACCGACTGGCTGAAGCCGGCGCAGGCCCTGGCCGCCGGCCAGTCTGTGGAGACGACAAGCCACCTGTTTGCGGGCGCCAAGGAGGTGCGGCTGCTGAACCAGGTGCGCGACGAGCTTGGCGCGCCGCTGTTCGATCGGGCGCTGGCCTGGGGCTGGTTCTGGTTCATCGCGCAGCCGATCTTTGCGCTGCTGCAGTGGCTGTATGACCTGTTCGGCAACTATGCGCTTGCGATCGTGGGCCTGACACTGATCGTGCGGGCCGTCCTGTATCCGATCGCCAACAAGCAATATGCCAGCATGGCCAAGATGCGGATCTTCGCTCCGAAAATGAAGGAGATCCAGGAGAAGTACAAGGACGACAAGCAGAAACAGCAGTTCGAGATGATGGAACTGTACAAGAAGGAAAAGATCAATCCGCTTGCTGGCTGCCTGCCGATCCTGTTGCAGATCCCGATCTTCTATGCGCTGTACAAGGTTCTGCTCATCTCGGTGGAAATCCGCCACCAGCCGGCGTTCCTGTGGATCAAGGACCTGTCAGCGCCCGATCCGCTGACGCCGATCAACCTGTTCGGGTTGCTGCCGTTCGAGCCGCCTGCGCTGATCCACTTAGGGATCCTGCCGATCATCCTGGGCATCACCATGTACGCCCAGTTCAAGCTGAACCCGCAGCCGATGGACGAGATCCAGCAGAAGGTGTTCGCCTGGATGCCCTGGATCTTCATGTTCATGATGGCGCCGTTCGCAGCCGGTCTGCAGATTTACTGGATCATCAACAACCTGGTTTCGATCCTGCAGCAGTGGGTGCTTCTGAAGAAGTATCCGGCGCCCGCGCCTGCGCCGGCCAAGTGAAGGCGGGCCAGTGACGGACATCCACCCCGACGACCTGATGGAAACCGGCCGGCTGCTGTTTGCGGGGCCGGTCGGCTTCCAGCTGTCGGCACCCCGGCTGGACGTGCTGCCCGATGCCGACCTGCCGGAAGTCGCCTTCGCGGGGCGGTCGAACGTCGGGAAGTCCTCGTTGCTGAACGCGTTGACGGGGCGGCAGGGCCTTGCGCGCACCTCGAACACGCCGGGCCGCACGCAGGAGCTGAACCTGTTCCTGGTGGGCGAGCCGCCGGTGCTGCGGCTGGTTGACATGCCGGGTTATGGCTATGCCGAGGCGCCCAAGGACCTGATCCGCGAATGGGGCCGGCTGGTGAACGACTATCTGCGCGGGCGGCCGACCCTGAAGCGGGTGCTGGTGCTGGTGGACAGCCGCCACGGGCTGAAGCCGGTGGACAAGGAAATCATGGAGATGCTCGACAAGGCGGCGGTGAGCTACCAGATCGTGCTGACCAAGGCCGACAAGGTGAAGCCGACGGCGCTGGCGGCGGTTTCGGCGCTGGTGGCCGAGGAGGCGCGCAAGCATCCGGCCGCCCACCCCGAGCTGATCGCGACCAGCAGCGAATCGAAATCCGGCATTGCCGAGTTGCGCGCAGCAGTGGCAGCGGCGGCCTTTGCCTGACGGGTTTTGGTGGCATTGCCGACCTGCTGCCTGCGACAATTTGATGAAGCATCACGGGACGCGCGCTGCTAAGGGCGGGCGCGAGGGGAGACGGATTTGAAGGCTCTGAATGCTCTGACTGTCGGTGGACAGACCTTCCTGCCGCTTGTGGAAGGCGGCAAGGGCGTGTCTGCGACCAACCACGCTTCGGCAGGCGCCTGGGCGAAGGCCGGGGGGCTTGGCACCGTGTCGGCCGTGAACGCCGACAGCACGGACGCCAATGGCGATGTCATCCCGCAGCTCTACACCGCCCGCACCCGCGAAGGCCGGCACGAGGAGCTGGTGGCCTATGCAATCCGGGGCGCAGTCGAGCAGGTGCGGCGCGCTGCCGACATCGCGGGCGACGAGCTTC
>JBGTBK010000244.1:0-8635 GCA_041749355.1 Sandaracinobacter sp.
TCAGGCGGCTGCGGCCGGCGCTGAGCGGCGGGGCGCTGGAGTATGGCGGGATCGCGATGGACACAAGCGCGCACAAGGTGACGCGCGACGGCGTTTCGGTGCAGCTTGGGCCGACGGAGTTTCGCCTGCTGCGCCACTTCCTGGAGCATCCGGGCCGGGTGTTCAGCCGCGAGCAGCTGCTGGACGCGGTGTGGGGCCGGGATGTCTATGTGGAGCAGCGCACGGTAGACGTGCACATCCGGCGGCTGCGGAAGGCGATCAACGGCGACGACCTGCCCGACCTGATCCGGACGGTGCGGTCGGCGGGCTATGCGCTGGATTCGGACGCTTCCCTCAAAATGGCGAGTTGAGCGGGGCTTCCCAAGGGGCGCTTGGGGCTTCTAGAGAGGCCGCGAACCGTCTTTGGGAGTGACTGACATGAGCATCCGCTACGACAACCGCGTTGCAATCGTGACGGGGGCCGGGAACGGCCTTGGCCGGCGCTATGCGCTGGATCTGGCGGCGCGGGGCGCCAAGGTGGTGGTGAACGACCTGGGCGGTGCGCGTGATGGGTCTGGCGGCAGCGTTTCGGCCGCGCAGGCCGTGGTCGACGAGATCGTGGCCGCCGGTGGCGAGGCGATGGCCAATGGCGCCAGCGTGACCGACGCCGAGGCGATCTTCGCGATGGTGGAGGAAGTGAAGGCGAAGTGGGGCCGGATCGACATCCTGATCAACAATGCCGGAATCCTGCGCGACCGCACCTTCACCAAGATGACGCTGGACGATTTCAAGGCGGTGCTGGACGTGCACCTGATGGGCAGCGTGAACTGCACCAAGGCAGTGTGGGACCTGATGCGCGAGCAGACCTATGGGCGGATCCTGATGACGACCTCGTCGACGGGGCTGTATGGCAATTTCGGGCAGGCCAATTATGGCGCGGCGAAGCTGGCGCTGGTGGGGCTGATGAAGACGCTGGCGCTGGAGGGTGCCAAGTTCAACGTGCGGGTGAACACGATCGCGCCTGTGGCGGCGACCCGGATGACCGAGGATCTGCCGATCCCGGCCGAGATCATGGCGAAGATCGGGCCCGAGACGGTGAGCCCGGCGGCGCTGTTCCTGGTGAGCGAGGATGCGCCGACGAGCGTGGTGCTGAACGCGGGCGGTGGCGGCTTCGAGGCGGCGCATGTGACGCTGACCCGCGGGATCGCGGTTGGGGCTGATGCCATGTCGCCCGAGACGGTTGCGGAGCGCATTGCCGAGATCCGCGACCGGACCGGCGAAGTGATCCCCGACAATGGCGGCGGGCAGCTGCAAATGGCGCTGAGCCAGGGCTGAGGTGGACGGCCCGGTCCTGGCCGCCTGTTCAGGGGGCTGGGATCGGCTTTCCGGCGAAGGCGGCCTGGAGGAAGGCCTCGCTTTCGCGGAGCATCTTTGCCCGGGCTTCGCTGTCGATCAGATAGTGGTCGAGATTGTCCCAGCTGACGAGGCGATGGGGCACGCTTGCGGCCTTCAGCTTGTCGGCCATGAAGCGCGAGTGGGCGATGTCGACATTGACGTCGAGTGCGCCGTGGAAGAGCAGGACCGGCGCCTTGATCTCGCCTGCGCGCTGGGCCGGTGAGCCTTCGGTGATGTGCGGGCCGGCGCCGATGAAGTCGAACGCGCTGACCCGGGCAGTGGTGCGGCGGTACTGGTCCTTCAGCTTGGTGAGATCGGTGACCGGCGCGATTGCGACGACGGCCTTGAACAGGGCCGGGTCGACGACTGCGGACTGAAGCGCGGCATAGCCGCCGTAGGACCAGCCGACGATCGCGAGCTTCTTCGGATCGGCGATGCCCTGGGCGACGAGCCATTTTCCGGCGTCGGAGACGTCGCCGATTGCGGTTTTCCAGGACTGGAAGCCGTTGGTCTGCAGCCAGGCGTCTCCGTAGCCGGCCGAGCCGCGGAAGTTGGGTTGCAGCACGGCATAGCCCATGGCGGCATAATATTGGCTGAGCCAGTCGAAGCCCCACTCGTCGCGGGCAGACGGGCCGCCGTGGGGGAGGACGATCGCGGGCAGGTTCTTGCCCGACTTTCCGGGCGGAAGGGTGATGTAGCCCGGGACCATGGTTCCGTCTGCGGCTGGGTAGGTGATGGACAGGACCTTGGCGAGGGTGAGGCCGTTGAGCTGCGGGCGGGTTTCCAGCAGGGGGCGCAGGCTGCGGGCTGTTCGGTCCATCAAGTACCAGGTGCCCGGCCGGTCGTCGGCGGAGGCGAAGATCAGCAGCTTCTGTTCGTCGACTGAGGCATCGACGATGCTGACGAGGGGGTGATCGGGGATCGCCTTCGTGAGGCCTGCGTGGAGCTTGCGAATGGTGGGATCGAAATATTCGATCTGGCGCCGATCGGTGGTGAAGGACGCGCCGACCACGCGCTGGTGACGGCCAAGCCGGATCAGGCCGTCGACGTCGACCCCGTCGCGGGCGAGCACGAGGGTGCGGCTGGCGGAGCCATCGAGGGCGACCTTGTAGAGGGCCTGCCGGCCATCCAGCTTGTCGAATCCATAGGCAACATTTTGCTCGGCATCGACGGCATAGGGGTCGAAGCCCTCCCGTTGCGGGCCATTGCGGACCGACAGCGGGTGCCATTCCCGGCTCCCGGGTTTGCGATAGAAATAGGGGCGCAGGCCGCTGTAGTAGCCGTCGCCACGGGTTTCGACCCGGCCCATGATGCGGATGGTGCCTCTGCCATCGGTGATATACTCGCGGGCATAGTCCTCTGGGCGCTCGATCATAGTGGACCTGAGGCTAACCGTATCGACCTTCTCGACACCGAGGCCCCGGTCCTTGCTTGCGGCGAGGCGGCCAGTGGTCGTCTCCTCGACCCTCACGCGCGTCATGAGCACGTGCCCGGTTTCGCTATCAGGCAGCCAGTCTATGATGTCTCCGCCATGGAGGTCATATCCCAGCGCCTCGCTGGACTGCTTTGCCGACAGCATGCGGGCGTTGGAACCATCGCGGTTCAGCGCAACCAGTCGGGTTGCATTGTAGAGCCGCTCGCCGTCCGTGACGATCCCCCAGATTGTGCAGACCAGGCGCTCGGCCGTGGCCCATGGGCACTCCGCAAGCCGCTGGGGGTTGCCATCGACAGCGTAGACCGGCTTCGGGTCGGATCCTTCGGCAAGCACGACAGTGTTGAGCATGCCGCCCTGGCCCTTGGCGGGGGCGATGAAGGCGAGCCTTGTGCCATCGGGGGAGAGGGTGGCGTCCTCCACCGCGGGGCGGGCGCCGAAGCGGGCTGCGAGGTCTGCTGCGGCCTGCTGGGCGGCTGCCGGTTGGGGGACAAGAAGAGCGAGGGTTGCGGCGCTGGCCGCGAATGCACATCTGGCACGCAAGGAACCGAACCTCCGGACTGAACTGAGCCGGTGGAAGCCTGGCGGGATGAAAAGCTGTTTGCAAGAGACTGTGGCCTGAGGCGGCGGTTGGGGTTGCCATGAAAAATTCACGGCTGCGGCTTCTTGACCGGGCGGGTTGCCAGACCTATCTCCACCTCTGTTAGCACTCCCTATGGGTGAGTGCTAAAGCCTGGCCGGGAGGGCTTCCCCCCTGGCCGCGTTTCAACCTGAAGCGAACATAAGAGGGACCAACATGGTGGAATTTACGCCCCTGCACGATCGCGTGCTGGTTCGCCGCATCGAGGCCGAGGAAAAGACGGCTGGCGGCATCATCATCCCCGACACGGCCAAGGAAAAGCCGCAGGAAGGCGAAGTTGTCGCCGTCGGCCTTGGTGCCAAGGACGAGGATG
The DNA here is from genome assembly GCA_041749355.1 of Sandaracinobacter sp. Taxonomy (GTDB): domain Bacteria; phylum Pseudomonadota; class Alphaproteobacteria; order Sphingomonadales; family Sphingomonadaceae; genus Sandaracinobacteroides. The sequence goes on from JBGTBK010000244.1 coordinate 3,760, forward strand.
GCGACCGCATCGCCATGGACGTGAAGGTCGGCGACCGCATCCTGTTCGGCAAGTGGTCGGGCACGGAAGTGAAGGTCGGTGGCGAAGACCTGATCATCATGAAGGAAAGCGACATCCTGGGCGTGATCCATGGTGCCGCTGCGGTGAAGAAGGCCGCCTGAACAGCGGCCGATGGGCCTCGGATATCGGGGCCGTCGGCTCTCTGACGTCATGAGGTCCCGGCTTTCGCCGGGACGACACACAGCATTTGAGGGAATAGAGAAATGGCAGCCAAGGAAGTGAAGTTCGGGCGGGACGCCCGTGAGCGCATCCTGCAGGGTGTGGACATCCTTGCCGATGCGGTGAAGGTGACGCTTGGGCCCAAGGGCCGCAACGTCGTGATCGAGAAGAGCTTCGGCGCGCCGCGCATCACCAAGGACGGTGTGACGGTCGCCAAGGAAATCGAGCTCAAGGACAAGTATCAGAACATCGGCGCGCAGATGGTGCGCGAAGTGGCGTCGAAGACCAACGACATCGCCGGCGACGGCACCACGACCGCGACTGTTCTGGCCCAGGCGATCGTTCGCGAAGGCCTGAAGTCGGTTGCGGCCGGCATCAACCCGATGGACCTGAAGCGCGGCATCGACATTGCCGTTCTGAAGGTGGTCGAGGACCTGAAGTCGCGCTCCAAGCCCGTCTCCAACTCGGCGGAAATCGCCCAGGTCGGCATCATCTCGGCCAACGGCGACACCGTGGTCGGCGAGAAGATCGCGGAAGCGATGGAGAAGGTCGGCAAGGAAGGCGTGATCACCGTGGAAGAGGCCAAGGGCCTCGACTTCGAGCTGGATGTCGTTGAAGGCATGCAGTTCGACCGCGGCTACCTCAGCCCCTACTTCATCACCAACGCGGAGAAGATGCAGGTCGAGCTCGACAACCCCTACATCCTGATCCACGAAAAGAAGCTGTCGAACCTGCAGGCGCTGCTGCCGGTGCTCGAAGCCGTGGAGCAGACGGGCCGACCGCTGCTCATCATTGCCGTAGACGACGAAGGCGAAGCGCTCGCGACACAGGTGGTCAACTAGCTGCGCGGTGGCCTGAAGGTCGCGGCCGTGAAGGCGCCGGGCTTCGGCGATCGCCGCAAGGCGATGCTGGAAGACATCGCGACGCTGACTGCCGGTGAAATGATCTCGGAAGACCTGGGCATCAAGCTGGAGAATGTGAACCTCCAGATGCTGGGCCAGGCCAAGAAGATCACCATCGACAAGGACAACACGACGATCGTCGATGGCGCCGGTTCGGCCGATGCCATCAAGGGCCGTGTGGAGCAGATCCGCGCCCAGATCGAAGTGACGACCAGCGACTATGACCGCGAGAAGCTGCAGGAGCGGCTGGCGAAGCTGGCCGGCGGCGTTGCCGTGATCAAGGTCGGCGGTTCGACCGAAGTCGAAGTGAAGGAGCGCAAGGACCGGGTTGACGATGCGCTGCACGCCACCCGCGCGGCTGTCGAGGAAGGTATCGTCCCCGGCGGCGGCACTGCGCTGCTCTATGCCACCAAGGCTCTCGAAGGGCTGAAGGGCGCGAACGACGACCAGACCCGCGGCATCGACATCATCCGTCGTGCGCTGCAGGCGCCGCTTCGCCAGATCGCGCAGAATGCGGGCCATGACGGCGCTGTCGTCGCCGGCAACCTGCTGCGCGAGAATGACGAGACGCGCGGCTTCAACGCGCAGACCGACGTGTACGAGAACCTGGTTTCGGCCGGTGTTGTCGACCCGACCAAGGTTGTCCGCACGGCCCTGCAGGACGCAGCTTCGGTTGCCGGCCTGCTGATCACGACCGAGGCAACGATTGCCGAACTGCCGGAAGACAAGCCTGCTGCCGGCGGCATGCCGGGTGGCATGGGCGGCATGGGCGGTATGGACTTCTAAGCGAAGGCGGCCGCCATCAGTGCGCAGCACTGATTGGCGGACTCGCCGAAGCTTCGGCCGGCATGCGAAAGGGCGGGGGGAAACCCCCGCCCTTTTGTCATGTCCGACGAGCGGGCTTCGCCCGCAACCTTCCTTCTCTGCCTCCCCCCACAGGCGGACTCGCAGGCTTTGCCTGCGGCCGCCCCCTTTGCCCACGGCCGCCCGCCTGCTATCCAGCCCGAGCGTGCCGGGCTGAGGGGACTGGCGCGCCCACAACCGGGAGACAGATGACATGAAAACCGCTTTTCTGGCCGGCTTTGCGCTGCTCGCCTGCGCGCCGGCGATTGCCCAACCCTCAACGCCTGGAGCCAAGATGACCGAGACACCCCTGATCGAGCGTGCCAAGCTGTTCGGCAATCCCACCAAGGCGCAGGGGCGTTTGAGCCCCGATGGCAAGTGGCTGAGCTGGATTGCGCCTTCGAACGGGGTGCTGAACGTGTGGGTGGCGCCGGCGGCGAACCCGGCGGATGCGCGGGTGCTGACGAAGGAGGCCAAGCGGCCGATCCGGCAGCATTTCTGGGCGCCGGACTCATCCATGATCATGTTCATCAACGATGTCGGCGGGAATGAGGATTTCGCGCTGTTCGGCGTGAAGGTTTCGGGCGGCGATCCGGTGAACTTCACGCCGTTCGAGAAGACCACCGCCCAGATCGTCGGCACGTCGCACAGGCACAGCGACCGGGTGCTGGTGGGGCTGAACAACCGCGACCAGCGCTGGCATGATGTGCATTCGCTGGATCTGAAGACCGGCAAGCTGACCCTGGTGCAGCAGAATGACGGCTACACCGGTTTCATCGCCGACGAGGATCTGAAGCTGCGCGTGGCGATCCGCCCGAATGCCGCCGGCGGGCAGGATTATTTCCGGATCGTCGACGGGAAGATCGGCACCGAGCCGTTCGTGACGCATGGCCTGGACGACAGCCAGACGACGCAGCCGTTCGGATTTTCGGCGGATGGAAAGACGCTCTACTGGATCGATGCACGCGGGCGCGACACGGCGGCGGCGTTCGCGATGGATTTCGAGACCGGCAAGATGACGAAGCTGGCCGAGGACCCCCGGGCGGATGTGGACAATGTGCTGATCCATCCGGTGACGGGCAGGCTGGAAGCGGTTTCGGTGAACTATCTGAAGCCGCAATGGACCGTGCTGGACCCGGCGGTGAAGGACGACATCGCCTTCCTCGACAAGGAGATGAAGGGCTGGGCGATCAGCAGCCGGACGGATGCCGACGACAAGTGGGTGGTGGCGAGCGACAATTCGACGTCGGCGTCTTCGACCTATCTGTATGACCGCAAGGCGAAATCGCTGGTGAAGCTGTTCGACAGCCGGCCGGAGCTTGCTGGTGCGCCGCTGGCCGAGATGCGGCCGGTGGAAATCAAGTCACGCGATGGCAAGACGCTGGTCAGTTACCTGACCTTGCCTGTGAGCGCAGGCGCCAAGCCTGCCAAGCCCCTGCCGATGGTGCTGCTGGTGCATGGCGGGCCCTGGGCGCGCGACGGCTATGGTTTCGACCGGGAGACGCAGCTGCTGGCGAACCGGGGCTATGCGGTCCTGCAGGTGAACTTCCGGGGCTCGACCGGCTTCGGCAAGGGCTTCACCAATGCCGGGAACGGCGAGTGGGGCGCCAAGATGCACGACGACCTGCTGGACGCTGTCGGCTGGGCGGTGAAGCAGGGTGTTGCCGACGCCGGGAAGGTGGCCATCATGGGCGGCAGCTATGGCGGTTACGCAACGCTCGCCGGCCTGACCTTCACGCCCGAGACCTTTGCCTGCGGGGTGGACATCGTTGGGCCGTCGAACCTGGTGACCCTGCTGTCGACGGTGCCGCCTTATTGGGAGAGCTTCCGGAAGCAGCTGATCCAGCGGATGGGCGACCCCGACACCGAGGAAGGCCGCAAGTGGCTGAAGGAACGCTCGCCGCTGACCCATGCCGACCGGATCGTGAAGCCGCTGCTGATCGGGCAGGGGGCGAACGACCCGCGGGTGAAGCAGGCCGAGAGCGACCAGATCGTGGCGGCGATGCAGGCGAAGAACATTCCCGTGACCTATGTGCTGTTTCCGGATGAGGGGCATGGCTTTGCCCGGCCGGAGAACAACATCGCCTTCATGGCGGTGACGGAGAATTTCCTGAGCCAGTGCATTGGCGGCCGGGCCGAGCCGATCGGTGGGACGGTTGCAGCGTCGAGCGCGAAGGTGCCGCATGGGGCGGAACATGCGCCAGGGCTGAAGGCGGCGCTGCCGGCGGGCAAGTAACGGAAAAGGGGCGGGGGCCTGCGCGGCCCCCGCCCCCTCTTGTCCTTTGCGGTCTGCGTGGGTCGAAGCCTCAGCTGGCGGGGCTGCCTTCGACGACCACGTCGACCCGCCGGGCATTTTCCATAGAGGTCGTTGTGTCGGTGCTTTCAGGCGGCTTTTCGAGGTCGATACGGCTTTGCGCGATGCCGATCGCAACCAGGGCAGCTGCGACCTTCATGGCGCGGGCCTTGGACAGTTCGGCGTTGAACGCCGCGTCGCCGCGGGGATCGTTGTAGCCGGACACATCGAATCGGGCGTCGGGGTTGGCGTCGGCATAGGCCTTGATGTCGGCCGCGGCTGCGTCGAATTCCGGCGTCACGTCGGACTTGGCCGTGTCGAAATACACCGAAAGCCGCGGCAGGCCGAGAATGACGGCTTTCATCACACCGGACCCCTGGGGCACGACCTGCTCCTCTGCAACTGGAGCGACGATCGGGGTCGCGGGGGCGGGCGGGGCTGCGATCGGGTTGCGATCGACACGGTCGCCGATGAGGGTGCCGAGGTAGCCGATGCCCAGAATCGCGGCGAGGCCGGCCAGCGCCCAGAGAGCGGTCCGGACCACTCCGCCGTCGTCCTTCTTGAGCACGGCTGTCGGGATTGCGGCTGCAGCGACCGGCGCTGCGGCGGCTGCTGCCAT
>JBGTBK010000245.1:0-6223 GCA_041749355.1 Sandaracinobacter sp.
GCCTGACCGATCGCACTTAAATTTAAACTTAGCCAGATAAATATCCGATTTTTGACTTCTATCTAGGATAGAAGGTCAAAATACGCTGTATTTTCCGAAAAATTAGCTGATTTCGCCGATCGCCACCAGCAGCCCGCCCAGCAGAAGCGCGCATGAAGCAGCCCTCAAGCCCATAGCGGCACCTCGCGTATGGCGGCTTCGGCTGCCGCCTTCACCCGCGCCGGCGCAGTCCCGCCCAGGCTGGTCCGGCTCGAAACGCTGGCCTCCACACTCAGCACATCGAACACAGCCGCGGTCATCCGCGCATCGATTGCCTGCAGCTGCGCAAGGCTCAGCCCGTCCAGCATCACGCCCGCCTCTTCGGCAGCCTTCACCGCCCGCCCCGTGATGTGGTGCGCCTCGCGGAAGGGAACGCCGGCTTCGCGCACCAGCCAGTCGGCAAGGTCGGTCGCGGTCGAAAAGCCGCTGGCAGCGCTGCTGCGCATCCGCTCGGGCACGAACTTCACCGTCTCTATCATACCGGCCATCGCCGCCAGGCTCAGCTCCAGCAGGTCATGCGCTTCGAACACAGGCTCCTTGTCGTCCTGCATGTCCTTCGAATAGGCAAGCGGCAGGCCTTTCATGGTCACCATCAGGCCCGTCATCAGCCCAAGAATCCGCCCCGAATGGCCGCGCACCAGCTCGGCCGCATCCGGGTTCTTCTTCTGCGGCATGATCGAGCTTCCCGTAGACCACTGGTCCGGCAGCTTCACCCAGCCAAAGGGCTGGCTCGCCCACAGGATGATCTCCTCGGCCAGCCGGCTCAGATGCAGCGCGCACTGGGTCGCACTGGTCAGATACTCGATGGCGAAATCCCGGTCGGAAACGCTGTCCAGCGAATTGGCGGTCGGCGTATCGAAGCCAAGCGCCGCAGCAGTCGCTGCCCGGTCGATCGGAAAGCCCGTTCCGGCAAGGGCCGCCGCGCCCAGCGGGCACTGGTTTGCCCGCGCGCGGGCATCGCGGAACCGGCCGAAATCGCGCTTCAGCATCTCCACATAGGCCATCAGATGGTGGCCAAGCGTCACCGGCTGGGCCACCTGCAGATGGGTGAATCCCGGCATCACGGTCGCATGATGCTCCAGCGCCCGGGCTGCCAGCACGCCCGCAAGCGTGCGGATGGCGGCCAGATGCCCGTCAACGCAATCGCGCACCCACAGGCGGAAATCGGTCGCCACCTGGTCGTTGCGGCTGCGCGCGGTGTGCAGCCGTCCGGCGTCCGGCCCGACAATCGCGGCAAGCCGGGTTTCCACCGTCATGTGGATGTCTTCGAGCGCCAGGTCCACGGGCACGCCGCCGGCCGCATATTCGGCTTCCACCGCCGAAAGCCCGGCCTTGATCCGGCCGGCTGCGTCGGCGTCGATAATGCCTTGCCGCCCCAGCATCGCCACATGCGCCTTCGAACCGGCGATGTCCTGACGCCACAACCGCTTGTCGAAGGGGATGGAGGCATTTATCTCGGCCATCACAGCCGCGGGGCCGCCTTCGAAACGGCCACCCCACAGCGCGTTGGCGCCCCCTGTCGGGGCATCTGCGCCATCAGTCTTGCCGGAGGTACCCATGAAGCGCGCCGTATCCCTCGCAACCCTCGTCCTGCTGGCAGCCTGCCAGCAGCAAGGCCCTAAGGCCGAACAGCCCGGCTCGCAAGGCGCCGACGCGGCTGCAAAGCCCAGCGCATCCCTGCACGGCCGGTTCGACACCCAGTTCGCCGGAACCCCCGCGCCAGACCTGCCGCTGGAAACCACGGCCGAAGGGGCCACCGACACAATCGCCGACATCCTGAAGGCGAACCCCGGCAAGCCCGTGCTGGTCAACCTCTGGGCCACCTGGTGCGCGCCCTGCCTGAAGGAACTCCCCACCCTCGACAGCCTCGCCGCCGACACGAAAGGCAAGCTCGTCGTCGTGCCGATCAGCCAGGACATGGAGGGCTGGCGCAAGGTCTCGGAAGCCTTCACGCCCACGAAGTATCCGAGCCTCGCCACCCGTGTCGAAAGCCAGATGCAGTTCGGTTTCCAGCTCGGCGCGCGCGGCCTGCCGCTGACGATCCTCTACGATGCGGAAGGGAAAGAGGTCTGGCGCTACGCCGGCGACCGCGACTGGGCAGCAGCCGACAGCCGGGCGAAAATTGGCGTGTAGGGGCTCGCGCTCAGGCGTCGCGGGCGAAAGTCAGCTGGAACGTCACCGGAACATCGGGCGTGATCGAAGGCAGCTTGGCAAGCGCCTGCAGCTCCGCCAGGCCCTTCACCAGCCCGAAGCTCGCGGCGTTCACCACCAGCGGATCCAGCGACGCAACCAGCACACGGTCGTCTGCCACCCGGGTCACCGCGACCTGCGTTGAAACCGGCACCGACACCCCGTGAAGCGAAAGCTCCCCCGAAAGCGGCAGCCGCATCTGCCCCCCCGTGGCGAGCGTCGCCAGCGGTGCCAGGTCGATCCGGGCCACCAGCCTGGCCGTCGGATACTGGCCAGTCTGGAACAGCAGCTCCTTCATCCGCTGGTCGCGGATCTCGACCCCCGTGTTCACCGTGTCGAGCGGGATTTCCAGCGTTGCAGTGCCGTCAGGCTCGACACGGCCTGACAGCGTGCCGAAATGGTGCACTTCTGCCACTTCGGACGCCTTCACCGACACGAACGACAGCCGCGACGCGTCGGCCTTCAGCGTCCAGCCCGTGCCGATCGCATCCGCCGAAGCGGCGCCAGCCGCAGGTGCATCCGCCCCGCCCCCGGCAGAGCAGGCCGCAAGGGCCAGCGCCAGCAGCGGAACAGCAAAAAACGTCAGATGTCTGCGATAGGGCATATGCCAAACTCCGATTGAATGCACACCGGCACGGTCCAGCCCTTCCTGACGCCAGCCGGCGCTCGGATCAAGCCGAACGGACTGCTTCGCAAGGCCGCACTATCAGGCCCTGTCCCGCCGTGCACTCTCACGGCGTCGGCCCAACGGGCCGCCTCACTGGGTCCACCCAACGGGCCGCCTCAAGGCGTCGGCCCAACGGGCCGCCTCAAGGCGTCGGCTGCGCACCCTCCAGCGCCTCGCACAGCGCGGTCAGGAACTCGCCCGCCGGCTGGCCGTCGATGGCGCGATGGTCCACCGTAAGCGAAACCCCCATCATGCCGTCCCGCCCGATCCGACCCAGCCCGATGATCGCGGTCTGCGGCCGGTTCAGCACCGGCGTGAAGTGCCGCACCCGCGTCAGCCCCAGGTTGGAGAGGGAGATGGTCCCGCCCGACATTTCCTTCACCGTCAGCTTGTTGAGGGGCGCCCGCTCCACCAGGCTCGCCCGCTCGGCCGCAATCTCGGGCAGGCTTTTCGCGGCACAGTCGAACACGCAGGGCACCACCAGCGCACCCGGTAGCCCGATCGCAACGCCAACGTTGATCGCCTCCTGCGGCATCACCGCGCCGTCCACCTCATGCGCGTTGAACAGCGGAAAGGCCGGCAGGATGCGGGCCAGCGCCGCAATCACCAGATCCTCATAGCCGACCTTGCGGCCGGAATCCTTCCACCAGCCGCGCGCCTCGGTCAGCGCAGAGGCGTCCGCATCCGCAAAGAAGCTCAGCTGCGCTGTCGTCTGCATGGACTCCAGCATGCGGCGCGCGATCACGCCGCGGATGCCCGCAAATTTCAGCGGCTGGCTCAAGCGATCTCGGCCACCGTGTCGCCCTTGTTGACGACGATTTCCGGCTCAACCAGGATTTTCAGCGTGCCGGTCGCCGGCGCTTCCAGCTCCAGCGTCACCTTTTCCACCAGCACCTCGGCGATCAGGTCGCCCTGCTTCACGCTCGCGCCATCGGCATAGAGCCACAGCACGATCGAACCGGTCTTGTCGTCCTCGTCCCACAGGTCCGCGGGAATGATCACAGGGGTCGCCATCCTACATCAGCTTCCTTGCAGCATCGGCAATGCGCCCTGCCAGCGGCAGGATCGACTGTTCCATCGGCCGGGCAAAAGGGATCGGAATGTCGGGCGTGCACACGCGGACCGGCGGCTTCTTCAGCACCGTCGGGTCCCGCTCCACCACGCTCGCGATAACCTCGCCCGAAACCCCGTAGCTCATGTAATCCTCGTCGGTCACCACCAGCCGGCCGGTCTTGGCGACGCTTGCAAAGATCCCGTCCCGGTCCAGCGGCACCAGGCTGCGAAGGTCGACGACTTCGGCCGAAATCCCGTCCTTCGCCAGCAGGTCGGCAGCCTTCAGGCTCTCGTGCACGCTCATGCCAAGGCCGGTGATCGTCACGTCGGTCCCCTCGCGGTACAGCTTCACCTTGCCGAACGGCACGGTGTAGGGCTCCTCGGGCACCTCGCTCAACGTGGTCTTGATCGGTGTCCCCATCCAGCCCACCCCGGCGGTTGCCTTGTGGGTCAGGAAGATCACGAAATTCTCGTCCCTGAGCGCCGTGTGCAGCATGCCCTTCGCGTCGTACGCGTTGGACGGATAGACCACCTTGGCACCGGGAATATGGGCAACGGTCGCGTGCAGGCACTGCGAATGCTGGGCCGCATTGTTGTAGCCCCCGCCGGTCCCGATCAGCAGCGTCATCGGCACCTTCACCGCGCCACCGCTCATATAGTGGGTCTTCGAAGCCGTGTTCAGCAGCACGTTGTAGCAGACACCGATGAAGTCGATGTAGGCAAGGTCGATCACCGGGTGCATGCCCGCCATCGCGGCGCCCGCCGCCATGCCGATGAAGCCGGTTTCCGAGATCGGTGTCGATATCACCCGCTCCGGGCCATATTTTGCCCCGAAACCGTCCATCGTGCCGAAGATGCCGCCGAACTTGTACACATCCTCGCCCAGGCAGAAGATGTCGTCCCGCCGCTCCATCTCCCAGTCCAGCGCTTCCCGGCCGGCGCGGCTCATCGTCAATATGCGGCTCATGCGGTCTCTCCCGCAAACACATGGTCAAAGGCTTCGGCTGCGTCCGGATAGGGTGAGTCCTTGGCGAACTGCATCGCCTTGTCCATCCGCGCCTTGGCTGCCGCTTCGATCGCGTCGGCCTCGGCTTCAGTCAGCACGCCGTCGCGCACCAGCTTGGCCCGATACAGCGGGATCGGGTCGGCCTGCTTCATCTGCTCGGGGATATAGCCCTGCTGGTCGCCCATGAAGTGGCCCTGCAGGCGCGCCGTCTTCAGCTCCAGCACGGTGCCGCCCCGGCCGGCGCGCGCCCGCTCCACCGCGCGCACCGTCGCCTCATAAATGTCGTCCGGGTCGTTGGAGGCGACATATTCGCCCGCAAGGCCATAGCTCGCCGCCCGATCCGAGTTGCGCTCGATCGCAGTCGATTCCGACTTGGCGGTCGAAACCCCCCACTCATTGTCCTGCACCACGGTGATCACGGGCAGCTTCCACAGCCCCACCATGTTCAAGACCTCGTGAAACGCACCCTGGTTGGCAGCGCCCTCGCCAAGGAAAGTCACCGCAATCCCGGGCCGCTTCTGCAGCCGCCGCGCAAGCGCCATGCCGGCCGCCGGCGCCATCCCCTCGGCAATGATCCCGCTGCTCGCGAAGTTCACCGCCGGATCATAGATGTGCATATGCCCGCCCTTGCCCTGGCTCAGGCCCGTCTTCTTGCCCAGAAGCTCGGCCGACATCCGGTCAAGGTCCACGCCCCGGCACACCGCCACATGGTGCGGCCGGTGGTCGGCGGTGATCATGTCGTCGGCGCCCAGCGCCCCGCACACGCCCGCCCCCACGGGCTCGGCGCCGTTGGAACAGTGCAGCTCGCCCGGCAAGGGCCCGGCCCCGAAGGCGAAGATCGGAAGCTTCCCCTCCCAATAGATTGCGATCATCGCATCATCGAACGCGCGGCTCAGCACCATCTTCTCGTAGAAGCTGCGCCTCAGCTCCGGTGTCAGCACCATCGCAAAACCCTCCCCGTCTCGGTTGCAGCCTGTCTAGCGCAAGCATCGCCGGCAAAGCGCCTCCCGCTTGTGGCAGCGGGCGATTGGGGCAGGGTCCGGCTCAGCCCATCGACACTTTCGTGAAGCGCAGGGTCAGCGTCTCCGTCAGGATCCCGCCGGCAACCGCGTCCAGCGGCGAAAGCGAAAGCGACACCGGCGTTGCGCCTTCAAACACATAGCGCACCGCCGGCTCGCCCTTGGCGTCCAGCAGGGCAACCGTCACCGTGCGCACCCGGCCGACGCGGATCGGCCGCACCGGCCGAACGATGTCGATGGGGGGCACCG
>JBGTBK010000246.1:0-1869 GCA_041749355.1 Sandaracinobacter sp.
ATCTCCAGCCGAGCGCGCGGTTGCCGGTAAGCCAGGCCAGCCCCGCCACCGCCAGCACGCCCAGATGCGCCCAGCGCTGCCAGTGGCACATCTCGCAAGGGGCAAGCCCGCCCATGAACTGGAAGCCGAGCGCTCCCAGCAGCAGCGAGCCGGACACCGCAAACAGAAGGGCAGGGGCCTGCCGCGACCCCGTCATTGCCGATCGCTCACTTGGAAACGGCAGCCACCTGTGCGGGCGCGACAGGCTTGTTTCCCAGCCGCGACACCAGCTTCACCGCATAATCCAGCTGGAAGTCGGTGATGCCCTGCTTTTTCAGCTCCTCGGCCGTCAGCTTGAAGCGGGGATCGGGCTTGCCGTCGTCCTCGATCAGCTTGTCGTCGGCCTTCTTCTCGGCGATCAGATGGTTCCGGAGGTCGGCTTCGCGCAGCCGCGGGCGTTCGTTGCGGGTCGGGTCGGTCAGCTGCGGCACGAGGATGTCGGGGTCGATACCGGCTTCCTGCACGGACTTGCCGGCCGGCGTGTAGTAGCGCGCCGTCGTCAGCCTGAGCCCCGTTTCCGGCCCCAGCGGGATCAGCGTCTGCACGCTGCCCTTGCCGAAGGTGCGCTGGCCAAGCACGATCGCGCGCTTCTGGTCCTGCAGGGCGCCGGCCACGATCTCGGCAGCCGAGGCCGAGCCTTCGTCCACCAGCACCACCACCGGCCTGCCTCCGGTCAGGTCGTCGGCGCGCGCATAATAGCGTTCGATGTCGCCCTTGGTCCGGCCGCGCTGGCTCACGATCTCGCCGCGCTCCAGGAAGGTGTCGGACACCTCGATCGCCTGGTCCAGCAGCCCGCCCGGGTTGGAGCGCAGGTCGATCACGAAGCCGGCAAGGTCGGGCCCCATCTTGCGGGTCAGCTCGGTTACTGCCTGGCGCGTTGCCTCGCCGGTCTGGCGGTTGAAGCTTGCGATGCGGATGACACCCACATTCCCCTTGGTTTCCCAGCGCACGGGGCGGATCTTGATGATTTCGCGGGTCAGGTTGAAGGTCATGGGTTTGGGCTGGCCGGGGCGCACCACGGTCAGCTTGATGCTGGTGCCGGGCTTGCCGCGCATCCGGTCCACCGCCTCGTTCAGCGTGCTTCCGAAGATCAGCTCGTCGTCGAGGTGGGTGATGAAATCGCCCGACTTGATGCCTGCGCGCGCCGCCGGAGTCTCGTCGGTGGGTGACACCACGCGAACCGCCCCGTCTTCCGACGAAACCGTCAGCCCCAGCCCGCCATATTCGCCGTCGGTCTGGGAGCGCATGCTTTCGCTGTCGCGCGCGTCGAGATAGCTGGAATGCGGGTCCAGGCTCGCCAGCATGCCGTTGATCGCGCCTTCGACCAGCTTCTTGTCGTCCACCTGGTCGACATAGGCTTCGCGCACCTTCAGGAACACGTCCATCAGCGTGTCGAGCTCGCGCCAGGTCTCGTTGCCGCGGGCCGCGTTCACCGCGGTCGGCAGGGTCAGTGCCAGCACGGCACCGGCCGTTCCTGCAAGCAGCGTGTGGACGATTGGCTTCATCGGCAGATCCTCGACATCGGCAGGCCATTTCGGGCAGCGAGCGGGCGGAAAACAGCTCCCGCCGGACTCACCCTTGGCGCATCATCAGCTTAGCAGTTTGAACGGCACGTGAAAGACCCGCTTGCGACCCGGCAGGGAGCGGCCCCGGCCCGCCCTATTCCCGGTGCCCTATTCCCGATGATAGGGATGCCCCGTCAGGATGGACCAGGCCCGGTACAGCTGCTCGGCCAGCATTGCGCGCGCAAGCAGGTGCGGCCAGGTGGCTGGCCCCAGCGCCAGCAGCAGGTCGGCACCGGCGCGGGTCTCGGCCTGATGCCCATCGGCC
>JBGTBK010000247.1:0-1685 GCA_041749355.1 Sandaracinobacter sp.
GGCCGGGGGCGCCGCTGGCGAGCAGCCTGCGGCCGCGAAGACCGCGCGAGGCGAGCAGCGCCACGACGATCCAGACAGCAAAGCTCGCCAGTTGCCCGTCGAGCGTGAGGGGGACGGCGGCAACCGTCAGCGCTGTTGCGAGGGCGGCTGCGGCCAGCCAGATCATATAGGTGCCGGGGATCAGGATCTCGAGCAGCGCTGCGAGTGCGGCGAGCGAGAGCCACCCCCAGGGCGAGAAGAGGAAGCCCAGCACGCTGTCGGTCATTTGAGCGCCTTGGGGGCGGGCGCCTCTTTCCAGGCGTTGGCGGCCGGGTTGGCGCGGGCCTCGCCCGCCTCGGCCCGGACGGCGTTCATCAGTTCGGTGATGCCGCCCACCGAGCCGATGAGGTTGGTGGCCTCCAGCGGCATGAAGATCGTCTTGGCGTTGGGCGAGTTTGCGAACTGGCTGACGGCGTCGACATATTTCTGCGCGATGAAGTAGTTGACCGCCTGCAGGTCGCCCTTGGCGATTGCGTCGGAGACCATGGTGGTGGCAGCCGCTTCGGCCTCGGCACCGCGTTCGCGGGCTTCGGCGTCGCGGAAGGCGGCTTCGCGCCGGCCCTCGGCCTCGAGGATCTGGGCCTGCTTCTCGCCCTCGGCGCGCAGGATGGCGGCAGCCCGCAGGCCTTCGGCCTCCAGCGTCACGGCGCGCTTTTCGCGTTCCGCCTTCATCTGTCGGGCCATTGCATCCTGGATGTCGCGCGGAGGCTGGATGTCGCGGACTTCGCAGCGGGTGACCTTCAGGCCCCAGGGAGCCGTTGCATGGTCGATCACGGTCAGCAGGCGGGCGTTGATCTCGTCGCGCTTGGACAGGCTTTCGTCGAGGTCGAGGCCGCCCATCACGGTGCGCAGGTTGGTCTGGGTAAGCGCGGTGACGGCGGCGGTGAGGTTGGAAACCTCGTAGGCGGCCTTGGCGGCATCGAGGACCTGGTAGAAGACCACGCCGTCGACCGAGACCACGGCATTGTCGCGGGTGATGATTTCCTGGGTGGGGATGTCGAGCACCTGCTCCATCATGTTCATCCGGCGGCCGATACGGTCGATGAAGGGGATGATGAGCGAGAAGCCCGGCGTGAGGGTGGTGGTGTAGCGGCCAAGGCGTTCCAGCGTGTATTCATAGCCCTGCTTCACCACCACGACTGAGGCAATGAGACCGATGATGGCAAGGACCACCAGGATTGCGGCGAAGATGATGGCTCCCAAGTGACGCGCCTTTCGCTAACAGGACTATCTTCTAGGTAGTCAGTTGTCCGGGATTTGAAAGCCGAGCGAGGACCAGATGATCGAATTTCGCCCACGCCGCACGTTGCTGTACCTGCCCGCCTCGAACGCGCGGGCGGTGGAGAAGGCGCGCGGCCTTTCGGCTGACGTGATCATCCTGGACCTTGAGGATGCGGTTGCCCCCGATGCGAAGGCTGGCGCGCGCAATGCGGCGGTTGCGGCTGTGGCGCAGGGGTTCGGGGCGCGGGAGGTTGGAATCCGGGTGAACGGCTTCGGCACCGAGTGGTGCGCCGAGGATTTCGCAGCGGTTGCCGGGTCTGCCGCGGCCTTTGTGGTGGTGCCCAAGGTGAGCGGGGCGGAGGAGGCTGCACAGGCCGTTCGGCTGGCCGGCGGCAAGGCGGTGCTTGCGATGGTGGAGACGCCGC
>JBGTBK010000248.1:0-7276 GCA_041749355.1 Sandaracinobacter sp.
GCCGGCTGGCAGGCCATCGCCAGCCTCGGCGCGCAGGCTGCTGCTCGGGGCGCGGCACGCGGCGCCTCACGGCTTGGAATGGGCCGCGAAAGAGCCTAACTTCCCTTCCGATGGCCGCAGCGGAACAAGCACCAGTCGAACAAGCGCCAAAGGGCTTCTTCACCGACAAGAACCGCGCTTTCTGGACCCTCCAGATCGCCGGATGGACCGGCTATTTCCTGCTGCGCTCGCTGGGCGGCCTCGCCAACCGGATGGGCATCAGCTTCATCCTCCCCACCATCCTCGTCACCGTCACCGGCTTTTCCATCACCCTGCTGATGGCCTGGGCCTATCGCGCCATCATCCGCATGAAGCCGATCTGGGTCTGGACCCTGTCGGTCGGCATCCTCGTGCTCGCCGCCATCCTCTTCTCCGCGATCGAGGTCTGGGCCCACGCCACCTTCTACGAACCCGGCTGGCGGCCGCAGGGCATCGAATTCTTCGGCGCCATCCTCCTCACGCTGGCCATCCTCGGCGCCTGGACCGGCCTCTACTACGGCATCAACTATTATCTCCTGCTCGACGAACAGGCCGAACGCTTCGAACGCATGTCGGCCCAGGCCAACAGCGCCCAGCTCGAAATGCTGCGCTACCAGATCAACCCGCACTTCCTGTTCAACACGCTGAACTCCATCAGCACCCTCGTTCTCCTCGCCGAGACGGAGAAGGCCAACACCATGCTCTCCCGCCTCTCCTCCTTCCTGCGCTACAGCCTCGTCGGCGAACGCGAGGGCCAGGCCACCGTCGCGCAGGAAATCCAGGCGCTGAAGCTCTACCTCGAAATCGAACGCACCCGCTTCGAAGACCGGCTGCGCACCCGCTACGACATCGCCCCCGACGTCGTGAACGCGCGCATCCCCTCGCTCCTCCTCCAGCCGCTGGTGGAAAACGCCGTCAAATACGCCGTCACCCCACTCGAGGAAGGCGCCGACATCTGGGTCACCGCCCGGCGCCTCGGCGACCGCCTCGAACTCTCCGTCGCCGACACCGGCCCCGGCATCGGAGACAGCCGCCCCAGTCCAGGAAGCACGGGCCCTGACGGCACCGCCCCCACCGGCACAAATGTCGGCCTCGCAAACATCCGCGAGCGGCTGCAACAGGCCTATGGCGACGACCACCGCTTCGAAATCCTGCCAAACGCAGGTTCACCCCTCGTTCAAACCGGAGCCGCCAAGGGGCCGGGCGTGCTCGCCGTGATCGAGATTCCCCTGCAACTGGTGTCCGCCGCCGAAGCGGCCCGAACAGACCGGATTGCAGGCCCAACTTATGAGGTGGTCCAATGAACATCCGCACTCTGCTCGTCCCCGCCGCGCAAGCGGCAAGACCAATTCCGTCCACCAGCGCAGGCCGGGAGGTGGGTCAATGAATATCCGCACACTGCTGGTGGACGACGAATCCCTCGCCATCCAGGGCCTCGAACTGCGCCTGAAACCCTTCCCCGAAGTCGAAATCGTCGGCCGCGCCATGAACGGCCGCGAAGCCATCCGCGCCATCCGCACCGAAAAGCCCGACCTCGTCTTCCTCGACGTGCAGATGCCCGGCTTCGACGGCTTCTCCGTCGTCTCCGCGCTGGCCGACATCACCCCCCCACTCTTCGTCTTCGTCACCGCCTATTCCGACCACGCCATCAAGGCCTTCGACGCCCAGGCCGTCGACTATCTCATGAAGCCGGTCGAACCCGAACGCCTCGCCCAGACCATCGAACGCGTGGCCCTGCGCCTGCAGGAAAAGCGCATGTGCGACGAAGCCGAACGCCTCGCCGCCAAACTCGCCGAGGTGGACCCCTCCTCGGTCTCCACCCTGCAACCCGCCGCCGAACCCGCCGCCGACCGCTTCGAAAAGATCATCAACGTCAAAGACCAGGGCCAGATCTTCCGCGTCGACGTCGACTCCATCGAAAAGATCGACGCCGCCGGCGACTATATGTGTCTCACCACCGCAGACCAGACCCTCATCCTGCGCGAAACCATGAAAGACCTCGAACGCCGCCTCGATCCGCGCAAGTTCCAACGCGTCCACCGCTCCACCATCGTGAACCTCGAAAACGTCCGCCAGGTGAAACCCCACACAAATGGCGAATGCTTCCTCACCCTGGCAAGCGGCGCGACGGTGAAGGTCAGCCGCAGCTACCGCGACGTGGTGGCGCGCTTCCTCTGAGGTTTTCGCAGGGGCGCTGCCCCTGCACCCCGGCAGGGAAGTGACTTCCCTGCACCCTCTACATTTCCGTCATCCCAGCGTAAGCTGGGATCTCGTGCCGACGTAGACCTGCCTGCGGCGCATTCCTGTCGATCAGCGATGTCCGCTTTCGCCCCCATTTCGGACGTTAGCTGTTCGGTGTGGTAAGCCAACTCATTAAGCGCTCGCGCTGAACTTTGGCATAGCTCGCATCTTTCTGGCGAATGTCCGCGTCATCGAGGAAGTGATACACAACGTCATAAGGGTATTGAGGCTGTCGCTCAGTATTCAGTCGGCCGATGGTTCTAAGGCACATCGCCTCTACAATGGCCCAGTCGATGTTCGACTGTGCCTCGGCGGCTAAGATGGCGTGCAGATCGGCCCGAAGTTCATCTACGGTCATTCGCCCAGCTTAGGGCGCGCGCTCACAAGATCAATGTCTGCTTTCCACCCCGTTCCGGACATTCATCCGCGCGGAAGGCGCAATCATTCCGGATCCGGCTGAGGCGGGGTCGGCAGGCAGAAAAATGGCTTTCCCAGTTTCATGGGTGCAGGGCCGTCACGCCCATACCCTTATTGCAGACAGCAAACGTCCGCCCTATTCGAAAGAACATGAAAGCGAAGTCGCCAGTTGTCCTCAATCTTGACTATGTGCAAGGGGAGTTGCTCAAGCTACTGAAGCCGATTGGCTTCAGTCGGAAGGGAAGAGCCTTTAGACGCGAGAGCGATCATGAAGTCTTTCAGATAGTAGGCTTGCACGCTGGGCCATTCGAGGTCGGCCCGCCCCTGCCTCCCGGGTTCACGCCGTTTCCCGGGATCCACTACGGCAAGTTCAGGGTGAGCCTTGGTGTCTATGTGCCGGAGATATACGAACGGGTGAGCCCGCCCTTAAGGCCCGGCAGAGTGATTAGTGATATGCATTGCCAGATTAGAACCGAATTGGGGCGCTCTCCGGAATGTTGGCATAGATGGTGGCCCTTGCACGATCGAATCGAGGACACGGTCGAGGAAGTGAAATCTATGCTCATCCAATCTGGCATTCCGTTTCTTGAGAGGTTTGGATCTCGTGAAAAAATCATCGCAGACTGGGTGAATTTTAACGAAACAGAATTTGAAATTACACGTGTCCCCCGACTAGATGTGGCAATGATATTGCTTCAGCGGAACAAAAAAGATGAGGCAAGTCAACTTATTGTCGAACACTTGAATAAATGTAAGGTAAAAGAAGAACTGCCACATGTGCAGAGGCACATGGAATATGTGAGAGAATTGGCTGCAGAACTAGGCCTTGAGCCACTCTCATGAATTCACTCTAAGCATTTTGCGGCATTGCAAGTAGTCAAGAGAAAGGCGCACTTGTTCCGCATTTTCGGAAGCTCCGCAAAGGCGGAGGAGAAGTGACGTAGTTGCGTTGAGGGTGCAGGGACGTCACGGGATGCCTGCCCCGGGCTTGACCCGGGGGCCGGGTGGCGGGCAGGGCCCGCCCCGCCGGAGGCATGCGAAGCCCCTAGCCATCCCCCACAGTCGGTGCCAATGCGCGAACCCATGACCGAGAAACCGCACGCCGGCGCGCGCCACGCCCCTGACCCGACCATGCTCGCCAAGACCGAGGTTCTGGTGGAGGCGCTGCCCTATCTGCAGCGCTATGCCGGGCAGACCTTCGTGGTGAAATATGGCGGCCATGCGATGGGCGATCCGGAGCTGGCGCGGGATTTCGCCGAGGACATCGTGCTGCTGAAGGCGGTCGGCATCCGCCCGGTGGTGGTGCACGGCGGCGGCCCGCAGATTGGCGCCATGCTGAAGCGGCTGGGGGTGGAGAGCCGCTTCGTCGATGGCCTGCGCGTCACCGATGCCGCCACCGCCGAGGTCGCAGAGATGGTGCTGGGCAGCATCAACAAGGAACTCGTCCGCTGGATCAGCGAGGCCGGCGGCAAGGCGGTGGGCCTCAGCGGCAAGGACGCCGGCCTGATCACCGCCGAGAAGGTCACCCGCACCAGCCGCGACCCCGGCTCGGCCATCGAGGAGGTTGTGGACCTGGGCTTCGTGGGCGAGCCCGCGAAGGTCGACCGCCATGTGCTCGACGTGCTCACCACCGCCGATTTCATCCCCGTCGTCGCCCCCATCGGCGCCGGCGCGGACGGCCACACCTACAACATCAACGCCGACACCTGCGCCGGCGCCATCGCGGCAGCGCTGGGCGCCGCACGCTTCTTCCTTCTAACAGACGTGCCCGGCGTTCTCGCAAAGGACGGCTCTCTCCTCACCGATCTCACCCCCGAAGACGTCGCAAAGCTGGAAGCCGACGGCACCATCACCGGCGGCATGATCCCCAAGCTCGAAACCTGCGTGAATGCGGTGAATGGCGGGGTGGATGCCGCTGTCATCCTTGACGGGCGCATTCCGCACGCCATGCTGCTGGAAATCTTCACCCGGCGCGGCGCGGGTACTCTTGTACGGAGGACAACATGAAGAACATCCTGCTGATCGCGGCGCTGGCGTCGGTGACTGGCGCAGGGGCCGCCCAGGCCCAGGGCAGCAATGTGTACAGCGGCCGCAAGCCGCTCGGCGAGGTGTGGGTCTATCCCGCGATGTTCCAGCAGTCGCTCAGCCCGCTTGCCCCGATGGCGCGTGCGGCGGTGGGCAGCGGCAAATGCCCCGACCTGAAGGTCGGCACCGGCGATGTCGTGCACAACTACGACTTCGACGCCCGGATGAAGACCCGCGGCACCGGCGAGAACAAGCGCTGGGAGGTGGCCGAGCTCAAGCTGGTGAACCCGTCCCCCTGTCCCGCGCTTGATGCCGAGGTGACGGCGATGATGCGCACCACCATCCCCAGCTTCGCCGAGCCCTACAAGGACCTCGACAAGGACGGCTGGACGCGCATTCCCCGCGTCCAGATCAAGCTGACTGATTGAGTTTTCGCCCGATGCGCGTGGCGCATCGGGCAGGAACCCCTCAGATCGCGCCCTTCAGCGCGTCCACCAGGTCGGTCTTTTCCCAGCTGAAGCCGCCGTCCGCATCGGGCGTGCGGCCGAAATGGCCATAGGCAGCCGTGCGCTGGTAGATCGGCCGGTTCAGCCCCAGGTGCGTCCGGATGCCCTTGGGCGTCAGCCGCACCAGTTGCGGCAGAACCGCTTCGATCCGCGCTTCGTCCACCGTGCCGGTGCCATGCGTGTCCACCAGGATCGACAGCGGCTCGGCCACCCCGATCGCATAGGAAAGCTGGATGGTCGCGCGCCGGGCAAGGCCGGCCGCCACGATGTTCTTGGCGAGGTAGCGGCACACATAGGCGGCCGAGCGGTCGACCTTGGTCGGGTCCTTGCCGCTGAAGGCGCCGCCGCCGTGCGGCGAGGCGCCGCCATAGGTGTCGACGATGATCTTGCGCCCGGTCAGGCCGGCGTCGCCATCGGGCCCGCCGATCTCGAACAGGCCGGTCGGGTTCACATAGATGCCCGCGTCATTGGGCATCCAGCCCTTGGGCAGCACCTCTTCGAACACGGTCATCACATAGTCGCGCAGGCGCTTCTGCCCGGCGTCGTTGGAAAGCTCGCGCGTGTGCTGGGTGGAAACCACCAGCGCCGTCGCCTTCACCGGCACCTCATTTTCGTACAGCAGCGTGACCTGGCTCTTGGCGTCGGGCTCCAGGAAATCCACCTTCCGGGCGTGCCGGTCGGCAGCCATCCGCTCCAGGATGCGGTGCGAATAGTGCAGCGTCGCCGGCATCAGGTCGGGCGTCTCGTCGGTCGCATAGCCGAACATGATTCCCTGGTCGCCGGCGCCTTCATCCTTGTTGCCGCTCTCGTCGACACCCATGGCGATATGCGCCGACTGGCCGTGCAGGTGGCAGGCGAATTCGGCGGTCTGCCAGTGGAAGCCATGCTGCTCATAGCCGATGCGCCGCACCGTGGCGCGCGCGGCCTCCTCGATCTCCTGAAGGCTCGGGAACACGTCAGGGTTGCAGCGCACCTCGCCGGCCAGGATGATCCGCTGGGTTGTCACCATCGTTTCGCAGGCGACCCGGGCAACCGGATCGCGCGACAGGAACAGGTCGACGATCGCGTCGGAAATCTGGTCGGCAACCTTGTCCGGATGGCCTTCCGAGACCGATTCCGAGGTGAAGGTGAAGCTTTGACGGGCCATGGACACTCCTCTGGGAAGACCCAGTCGCTACTCCCGGCCGGGCCTTTTGGCAAGGGACATAAAGAGATGTTTATGTCTTTCTGTATTGGCGCTTGCGCCGAACCCAGGCACCAATCCCGATCAGAAGCAGCGCAAACAGGCCCGGTGCTGCAAGCCCAGCCTGCGCAAAGGGCGTTGCCGGAAGCGCGGCCGGAAGCGGCACGAACGCATGCGCCGGTCCGCCGGTCGGCAGCGTATCGCGCAAGCCTCCCCGGGCGTCGATCACCCCCGAAATCCCCGTCGGCGTCACCCGCACCACCGGCAGCCCCTCCTCGATCGCCCTCAGCCGCGCCTGCGCATGGTGCTGCGGCGGGCCGGAACGCCCGAACCAGGCGTCGTTCGAAACCGTCAGGATGAAGCCCGGCCGCGCCGCGCGGTCGACGATGGCACCCGGGAAGATGATCTCGTAGCAGATGTTGGGCGCCACCATCGGCAGCCCGGGCAACTGCCAGCTCGTGGCCCCCGGCCCGGGCAGGAAATCCAGGCTCCCGGGCACCAGCCGCGCCAGCCCAAGCGGCTCGGCAATGCGGCGCAGCGGCAGATACTCCCCGCCCGGCACCAGATGCGACTTGTCATAGCGGGCCAGAATCCGGCCTGTGTGATCCAGCGCATAGAGGCTGTTGCGCGCACCCACGACCCGCCCGTCGCCATCCCGTTCGATCGCAACCCCGCCTGTCAGCAGCAGCGTGCCCGGCGCAAACCCTTGCGTCAGCGCAGCGCCAAGCCCCGGCGTTTCCTCCAGCGGATACTCGACTGTCACATATCTGTGCTGTGCTGTCAACACTCCATTGTGCTGTATGGTATGTACATGGGGAAGAACAAGACGCTGCACTACCAGCTCATATGAGCAGGGTGTGCGCAGCCACGATTACATGCCACAGAT
>JBGTBK010000249.1:0-5666 GCA_041749355.1 Sandaracinobacter sp.
ACATCCGCTCTGGCCCCATAGCTTGCAGGCACCTTTCACGGCACGACGTATCCGCTTCCGAGCTAGGGGCGGGAGAACCGTGCCGATTCGGGAAAATCGACCGATTGCGGGCTTTCCAGCAGACACACGCCATTGTGCGGAACTCGAAGTGTAGAGTGTTCCAACATAGGGGGACCAGTCAGGACGCTTCACTCGGATGGTTCGGCTGAACTCACCCCCTTCTCGCAATAAAGGCCAGCCGCTCGAAGAGCATCACGTCCGCTTCGTTCTTGAGCAGCGCGCCGTGCAGCGGGGGGATGAGCTTCTTCGGGTCGCGGCTGCGGAGGAGTTCGAGGGGCAGGTCCTCGTGGTTCAGGAGTTTGAGCCAGTCGAGCAGTTCGGACGTGCTGGGCTTCTTCTTCAGGCCCGGCGCCTCGCGGATTTCGAGGAAGATGGTGAGGGCTTCCTCCACCAGCTCGCGCTGGATGTGGGGGAAGTGGACGTCGACGATGCGCGAGAGCGTCTCGCGGTCCGGGAAGCGGATGTAGTGGAAGAAGCAGCGGCGCAGGAACGCGTCTGGCAGGTCCTTCTCGTTGTTGGAAGTGATGACGACGATCGGGCGCTGGGCGGCTTTGACCGTCTCGCCGGTTTCGTAGACGTTGAACTCCATGCGATCGAGCTCTTGAAGGAGGTCGTTCGGGAATTCGATGTCGGCCTTGTCGATCTCGTCGATCAGGAGGACCGGGAGTTCGGGGGCGGTGAAGGCTTCCCACAGTTTGCCGCGGCGGATGTAGTTGGCGATGTCGGCGACGCGGGGGTCGCCGAGCTGGCTGTCGCGCAGGCGGGCGACGGCGTCATACTCGTAGAGGCCCTGCTGGGCCTTGGTGGTGGACTTGATGTGCCATTCGAGGAGCGGGGCGTTGAGCGCTTTCGCGATCTCGTGGGCCAGCACCGTCTTGCCGGTGCCGGGTTCGCCCTTGACGAGGAGGGGGCGGCGCAGTGTGGCGGCTGCGTTGACGGCGACCTTCAGGTCGTCGGTTGCCACATACTGATCTGTGCCCGCAAAGCGGGCGGGGGCGGCGGTGCCCTCGAAGCGTGTCGACTGGCTCATGCAAGGTCCTTTCGGCACCCCTTGTGCGGGGATGGGGGGCGTCTTGCCAATATGGCTTTTGGGAGGGGGGCGCATTTCGGGGCTGCGCGATTTGCCGCAAACGGCTTGCGCTGGCGGGCAGGGGGCCGCATCAAGGGGGCTTGATGCGAGGTGCCCGCGACAGACGGGCCTGCGCCAGGGAGACATGTGTGACGCAAATCGCCGCTGGGGTTGCGGGGGAAGAGGGCCGGCCGACTTGGCTGGGCCATCCGCGCGGATTGTTCGTGCTGTTTTTCGCGGAGATGTGGGAGCGCTTTTCCTATTACGGGATGCGGGCGCTGCTGATCTTCTATCTGACCAAGCACTGGCTGTTCTCGGACGGGCAGGCGGGCGTTATCTATGGGGCCTATACGGCGCTGGTGTACATCACGCCGGTGATCGGGGGCTATCTGGCCGACCGTTACCTCGGGCAGAGAAAGGCGGTTCTGTATGGCGCCGTGCTGCTGACCTTCGGGCACCTGCTGATGGCGGTGGAAGGGGATGGCGCGGGGCAGCAGGACCCGGCGATCAACATCTTCTGGCTGGCCTTGAGCTTCATCATCGTGGGGAGCGGCTTTCTGAAGGCCAACATCTCGGTGATCGTGGGGCAGCTGTATCGGCGGACGGACCCGCGGCGGGACCCGGCCTACACCATCTTCTACATCGGGATTAACCTGGGGGCGTTCCTGGGCGCACTGATCGCGGGCTGGCTGGGGGAGACCTATGGCTGGGCCTATGGCTTTGGCGCGGCCGGGATCGGCATGCTGCTGGGCTTGATCGTGTTCGTGATCGGCAAGCCCTGGCTGGAAGGCCGGGGCGAGGCGCCGGATGCGGCACGGCTGAAGGCGCCGGTGATGGGCATTCCGCTGGAGTGGCTGATCTATCTGGGCGGGATCGGCTGCGTGGCCGTCAGCTGGTGGATGATCCAGAACCAGGGTCTGGTGGGCACGCTGCTTGGCGGGTTTGGCGCACTGCTGGTTGGCTATGTGGTGTTCACCGCCGTGACCAAGCTGCCGGCGCATGACCGCGACCGGATCTTTGCGGCGCTGTTCCTGATCATGGGCTCGATCCTGTTCTGGGCGCTGTTCGAGCAGCATGGGAGCAGCGTGAACCTGTTCACCGACCGGCATGTGGACCGCAGCATATTCGGCATCGAGGTGCCGGCGAGCGTGTTCCAGAGCGTGAATGCCTTTTACATCATCGTGCTGGGGCCCTTGTTTGCGGGGCTTTGGCTGTTCCTGGCGCGGCGGGGGTGGGAGCCGAGCAGCCCTGCGAAATTCGGTCTGGCGCTGATGCAGGTGGGCCTGAGCTTCCTGGTGCTGGTGTGGGGGGCTGCGGCCTCGCCGGAGCTGGTGCCGGTGATCTTCATCTTCCTGCTCTATCTTTTCGCGACGACCGGCGAGCTGTGCCTGAGCCCGGTGGGGCTTTCCGCGATGAACCGGCTGGCGCCGGCGCACATGGCGAGCCTGATCATGGGGACCTGGTTCTTTGCCTCGGCCACCGGCAATTTCGCCGCGGGGCTGATCGCGAGCGCGACCGGTGGGCATTCGGGCACGGCGACGCGGGAATCCGTGCTGGAGGTGTACAGCAATGTGGGCTGGCTGGGGGTTGGCGCCGGGGTGGCGGTGCTGCTGGTGAGCCCGCTGGTGAAGAAGCTGATGCACCTTGATACGTTGCAGGACGATGCGATTGCGGGTGTTGCCGAGGTTGGCGAGCCGCAGGCGGCAGGCGTTCATCCGGGGAAGGCGAATTGATAGAGCCATCGCCCAGATGACGGATGTCGGCGGCGGAGGGCGTTTTGCCGGGTTGCCGGCCGTCCGGGGCAGTCTGGAAATGCGGTTGGTTCTGGTCCTGCTGGCGGCCGTTGCCGGCGTGCTTGCCTGGCGCAGCCCGCATCTTCAGGCTGACAGCGCCACCAACTGGATCACGGCAGGGGTTGCGATTGCAGCTCTTGTTCTGGGCTGGCGGCAGCTTGATGCAATCCGGATTGCCGAGCAGACTGCAGCACAGCAGGCCGAGGCGGCTGCGAGGTCGCAGGCTATTGCTGCCAAGCAGTCCGAGTTGACGGCTGCGACCGCGAAGGCAACGTTGCTTCTGCGACTGGACCAACAGTTCGAGGGGCCTGCCGTTGTGGCTTCCCGAAAAATCTGGGCGCAGATTTTCGTGCAGTTCGATGACGAACCGCGTCTGGGCGTGCCTTCCTCGAGTGCGGAGCGGGCACCTCGGACGACAGCGCTGATTTCGCATTGGCATGCGCTGCGCCGGACCGAGACCGACAGCTATCGAGCGATCATGACGCTTCCGAACTGGATCGAAACACTTGGAGTCGTTGCGCGCAGCCACGAGGGCATGGAAGAGATGTTCGACTCGCTCTATGGCAGCACCATCATGGGGGTGATGGAGCGGCTGGAGCCATATCTGCTGGAAAAGCCGAATGAAATCGGCAATCTTTCGAACGCACTGGAGCTAAGCAGGCGGATTCGTTTCCGCCGCAGCAAGAAGGTCGAAATTTAGATGATGTCTTTTTCGCGCATCAAGGCTCTCCGTTCCTCCAGAGAAGATAGGACAAGTCGGGGCGTTTCGCAACGGGTTGCGGGACTTGGGTTGCTGGCGCTGCTGCTGGCGGGGTGTGCGACGACGGGTGGCGGGGGTGGAGCGGCTTCGAATGCGCCGCCGCCTGCCGCCTTGCCGGGCGGATCGCCTGCGGCCGAAGCGGCCCTTGCGTCCACCTACAGGCCCTGGCCGGGGGTTCCGACGGTGATCCGCAATGTGACCATCTTCGATGGAAAGGGCGGCCGGATCGACGGCGGGGCCGTGCGGTTCGAGGGCGGCCGGGTGGCGGCGATCGGGCAGACGGTGGACGAGGCCGGCGCGACCGTGATCGATGGGGCCGGCAAATGGGTGACGCCGGGTGTGATCGACATCCACTCTCACCTTGGAAACTATCCTTCGCCCGGCGTGCCTGCGCATTCCGACGGCAATGAGGGGACTTCGCCGGCGCGGCCCGAGGTGTGGGCGATCCATTCGGTTTGGCCGCAGGACCCGGGCTTTTCGCGCGCACTGGCGGGCGGGGTGACGGTGCTGCACGTGCTGCCCGGCTCTGCCAACCTGTTCGGCGGGCGCGGGGCGACCTTGAAGAATGTCTATGGGCGGACGGCGCAGGACATGCTGATGCCCGAGGCGCCCTGGAGCCTGAAGATGGCCTGCGGCGAGAACCCCAAGCGGGTCTATGGCAGCCGCAACCAGATGCCGGCGACGCGGATGGGGAATGTGGCGGTGATGCGCCAGACCTGGGCCAATGCGCGGGATTACCAGGCGCGGATGAAGAGCGCGAAGGGGCCGCAGAAGCGCGACTTGCAGATGGAGACGCTGGCGGGCGTGCTGGATGGGAAGATCCTGGTGCAGAATCACTGCTACCGGGCGGACGAGATGGCGAACATCATCCAGATTTCCAAGGAGTTCGGCTACAAGGTTTCGGCGTTCCACCATGCGGTGGAGGCCTACAAGATTGCGGACCTGCTGAAGGCCGAGGGCATCTGCGGCGCGCTGTGGGCGGACTGGGCGAGCTTCAAGCTGGAAAGCTATGACGCGATCGAGGAAAATCTGCCCTTCCTGCATGCGGCCGGCGGTTGTGCCATCACCCATTCGGACGATGCCGACGGCATCCAGCGGCTGAACCAGGAGACGGCAAAGGCGCTGGCGGACGGGCGGAAGATGGGCCTTGAGATCAAGGACGAGGAAGCCTGGACCTGGATTGCGATCAATCCGGCAAAGGCGCTGGGCATTGCCGACAAGGTGGGCAGCCTGGAGCCGGGCAAGCAGGCCGATGTGGTGCTGTGGAACGGCAACCCGCTGAGTGTCTATTCGCGGCCCGAGAAGGTGTGGGTGGACGGCGCGCTGCTGTATGACACCGATGATCCGAAGCGACGGCCGGTGAGCGATTTCGAGCTGGGCCAGCCTGGTGAAGGAGACCGCAAGTGAAGAGGGCTCTTCTTCTGTCCGCAGCCCTGCTGGTTTCCAGCGGGGCCCTTGCGCAGGAGCGCATTGCGATCACCGGCGGCAAGGTGATCACCAACAGCGGCGCACCGATCGAGGGCGGGACCGTGTTGCTGAACGACGGTGTGGTGGTCGGCGTGCAGGCGGGCACCTCCGTTCCGGCTGGCTTCCGGCAGGTTGATGCGACCGGCAAATGGGTGACGCCCGGCATTGTCGCCGGCATCAGCCAGGTCGGGACAGCCGAAGTGGCCGGTGACGACAGCTCCAACGACCAATCCGCACGGCAATCTGCTGGAACGGCTGCCCTGCTGCTGGAGACGGCGCTGAACCCCAACGAGACGTCGATCCCGATGGTGCGGCAGGACGGGGTGACGACGGCAGTCGTCGGCCCGGCGCCGGGGCGCTCGCTGTTTGCGGGCCAGGGCTTTGTGCTGAGCACCGCCGAGGGACAGACCGGCCCGATCCGGCCGCGGGCGTTCCAGTATGTGAGCTATGGCGAGCGCGGGGCTTCACTGGCTGGCGGGTCGCGGCCTGCGGCCTGGAACGAACTGACGGCAGCGCT
>JBGTBK010000250.1:0-1508 GCA_041749355.1 Sandaracinobacter sp.
GCCTCGCTGCAAAGGCCGCCGCGACCGCGATTGCCAAGGAGCTTGCCGCGCGCGGGGCCGACCGGGTGATTGCCGCCTGCACCGAGATCCCGCTGGTGCTGGAACAGGGGCAGTGCCCGGTGCCGCTGATCGCCACCAGCCAGGCGCTTGCCGAGGCCGTGCTTGTGGCAGCCGCTGCATGACCGCATCCCCGCAAATCACGGTGCAGCAGATCGGCGCGCTTCTGGCTGCGCGGAGCGATCCCGGGGACGTGATGATTGCGGGCATCACCGGCTCGGTCGCGTCCGGCAAATCCACGCTGGCGAGCCAGATTGCCGAGGCCCTGTCGGGCGCAATGCGGGTGGAGGTGGTCTCCACCGATGGCTTCCTGCTTCCCAACGCCGAGCTTGATTCGCGCGGGCTGACGATGCGCAAGGGCTTTCCCGAAAGCTACGACATCGACCGGCTGACCCGCACGCTGGACGCGGCCCGGCGCGGCGCGATCAAGGTGCCCGGCTATTCGCACGCCCGTTATGACGTCGACGAGGGGCTTGGCCGCATCGTGGACCGGCCAGACCTGCTGCTGGTGGAGGGGCTGGGCTTTGCGCCCATCAGTGACGATTATCGGGCGCTGCAGGCGCTCGACGCGCTCGTCTATGTCGATGCGACCGAGGAGGACCTGGAGCATTGGTTCCTCGAGCGGTTCATGCGCCTGTGGCAGGCAGCGGCCGACGACCCCGACAGCTTCTACGCGCGCTTTCGCGGCATGAGCGAGGCCGAGGCACGCGGCTTTGCGCGCACTGTTGTCTGGCGGGGGATCAACCTGCCGAACCTGCAGGAGCATATCGTCCGCGCCCGTCCGCACGCCGATGTGCTGGTGTCCAAGCAGCGCGACCACCTGCTGCGGCTGGTGCGGCCTGAGCTTCAGCCTTCCCCCTTGGCAGACGGGTGGCTGCAGGGTTAGCCTGCTGCAAAGGCGGGAAGCGCAAAAGGGGATGGACATGTCGAAAGCCGCACAGGCTGGTTTTGCAGGCCTGCTGATCCTCGCTGCAGCCCCGGCGGCTGCCGAAGTGGCGCTGTTCAGCCAGCGCAACTTCCAGGGCGCAAGCTATGCGCTGACCAAGCCGATCAATTCGCTCAGCTTTTCACCCCGCTCGGTCCGGGTCCTCCCCGACCAGCCCTGGGAGCTGTGCCCCCGCCCCTTTTTCGGCGGCACCTGCATCATCGTGGCGGAGGCCAATCCCAATCTGAACCTGCCGCGCGGCTTTTCCGGAATGGTCCGCTCGGCACGGCCGGCGCCTGCGGACGGGAAGGCGCCAGCGGACGCAGAGAAAGCAGACCCGAAATCCTGACACGGCGCGGTTCCAACGCATGAGCTACCGAACGGACCCTGTTGCCCAGGATTGGGCTGCCATCGCGGCCTGGCTGGCGGCCCGGGGCCATTCGCTCGACCTTTCGGTGCCGCCGCGCCAGTTTGCGGGCGGGCTTGCCAACCTGAACTACCGGGTGATGCTGGATGGCGCGCCGGC
>JBGTBK010000251.1:0-7256 GCA_041749355.1 Sandaracinobacter sp.
GGCGGCACGCCGCGCGCCATCATCCGGCCGGCAACCACCCCGCTCGTCAGCGCACCGGCCATCGCCAGCACATAGACAAACGCCGTCGGCCGCGCGACTTCCGCCGAGGTCAGCCCGAAGGTCCGCATGAAGAAGTCCGGCAGCCAGAACATCATCAGCCACCACATCTGGTCGGTCAGCACCTTGGCGATCATGAAGCCGTGCACCCGCCGGTCCTTCAGCAGGTCGGCCCAGCTGGAATCCGGCACCTCCAGCGTCTTCAGGCTCGCGCTCGAAGGCGGCTGCGGCGGCCTCGCCAGCAGCCAGGCCAGCACCCAGAGCAGCCCGATTCCACCGACGATCACAAAGCTCATGCGCCAGCCCACCGCCAGCGCCATTGCCGGAATGGCCAGCGGAACCACGATCGCCCCCACATTGGGCGCCGCATTCACGATGCCCAGCGCAAGGCTCGCCTCCTTCTGCGGAAACCAGCTCGCAACCGACTTCACCGCAGCCGGCGTCTGGATGGATTCCGAAGCCCCCAGCATCACCCGCAGCATCACGAACCCGCCGAAGCTCGTCACCAGCACATGCAGCAGCGTGACGGCAGACCACAGGCCATTGCCGATCGCATAGCCCCACTTCAGCCCCACCCGGTCCAGGAACCAGCCGGCAAACAGCAGGGTGCCGACAGAGCCGAGCTGGAACAGCGATGCCAGCCGCCCATAGTCGGCATCGTCCCAGCCGAAATCGGCCAGGATGTCGGGCTTCAGCATTGCCACCATCTGCCGGTCGAACCCGTTGATGATCACCGACGCCACCGCAAAGGCCAGGATTCCCCAGCGCCAGCGCCCCGCCTGCCCATCCGCCTGCCGCTCTACCTGCACGTCTCCCGCGCGCTCGCTCAAACCCGTCTCTCCCTCATTTTCTGGGGGTCTAGCGGCCTTTGGCGCAATCGCCTAGCGAGGCTGCAGATCCGGGGAGGACCAACAGCATGGCACGTCTTGCAGGAAAGATCGCACTCGTCACTGGCGCCGCCTCGGGTCTCGGCCGGCGCATGGCCGAACGCTTCGCGTCCGAAGGCGCCAAAGTCCTGCTGACAGACCTGAACGCCGAGGGCGCTGCAACCGTCGCCGCCGAAATCGGCGCAAACGCCGCCAGCTTCGGCCACGATGTCACCTCCGAAGATCAGTGGATCGCAGCCGTCGCCGAAGCCAAACGCGTGTTCGGCGGCCTCCACATCCTCGTCAACAACGCCGGGATCGGCACACCCGGCAGCGTCGAACAGACCAGCCTCGAAGACTGGCGCCTCGTCCACGCCATCGATCTCGACGGCGTTTTCCTCGGCTGCAAGCACGCAATCCCGCTGATCCGCGAAACCACTCGGGCGCAAGGCTCCCGCGGTTCCATCCTCAACATCTCGTCCATCGCCGGCATCATCGCGTCGGGCCGAATGGCCGCCTACAACAGCGCCAAGGCCGGCGTCCGCCACCTCACCAAGTCCGTCGCGCTCCACTGCGCAAAGGACGCAATCACCTGCAACTCGGTCCACCCCGCCTTCATCGACACCCCCATCCTCGACAATTTCCAGCAGGCCGGCGTCAGCAAGGACGATGTGAAGGCCAAGCTCGGCCGCCAGATCCCAACCGGCAGCGTCGGCGAACCCGACGACGTCGCCTGGGCCGCCGTCTACCTCTGCTCGGATGAAGCCAAGTTCGTGACGGGTGCGGAACTCTACATCGATGGCGGTATCAGCGCCCAGTAACCCAGCGGGAGGACCACAATGAGCACAATCCACCCAGTCCCCGCCGAATGGGCCGCCAGGGCCAAGGTCAACGCCGAGCGCTACCGCCAACTCTACAGCGAAAGCCTCGACCACCCCGAAACCTTCTGGCGCCGCGAAACCGCCCGCCTCGACTGGGCGAAGCCCTGGACAGAGCTCTCCCGCTCCTCCTTCCACGAAGCCGATTTCGGAGTCTCCTGGTTCGCAGACGGTGAACTCAACGTCGCCCACAACTGCGTCGACCGGCACCTGGCCACCCGCGCCAACCAACCCGCGATCCTCTGGGAGCCGGACAGCCCCGACGAACCGTCCCGCACTCTCACCTACGCCCAGCTTCACGAGGCCGTCTGCCGCCTCGCCAACGCCCTGCTCTCGCTCGGCGTCCAGAAGGGCGACCGCGTCACCATCTACCTGCCCATGATCCCCGAAGCGGCCATCTCGATGCTCGCCTGCGCCCGTATCGGCGCAATCCACTCGGTCGTCTTCGGCGGCTTCTCGCCCGACAGCATCGCCAACCGCATCCAGGATTGCGACAGCAAGCTCGTCATCACCGCCGACGAGGGGCTTCGCGGCGGCAAGAAGGTCCCGCTGAAAGCCAATGTCGACGAAGCCCTCAAATCCTGCCCCAGCGTCGAAAAGGTCATCGTCGTCGAGCGCACAGGCACAGGCGTCTGGATGGAAGAGGGCCGCGACCTCGCCTACGCCCCCCTCGTCGCCGCGCAGAGCCCAGACTGCCCAGCCGATCCCATGAACGCCGAGGACCCGCTCTTCATCCTCTACACCTCCGGCTCCACCGGCAAACCCAAGGGCGTCCTCCACACGTCGGGCGGCTACCTCAGCTGGGTCGCCATGACCCATGATTACGTCTTCGATTACCGCCCGGGCGAAGTCTTCTGGTGCGCAGCCGACGTCGGCTGGGTCACCGGCCACAGCTATGTGGTCTACGGCGCACTCGCCAACGGTGCCACCACCCTCATGTTCGAGGGCATCCCCAACCACCCCGATCCCAGCCGCTTCTGGCAGGTGATCGACAAACACAAGGTCGACATCTTCTACGCCGCGCCGACCGCCTTGCGCGCCCTGATGCGCGAAGGCGACGACTGGGTCACCCGCACCTCACGCCAATCGCTCCGCCTGCTCGGCACCGTCGGCGAACCCATCAACCCCGAAGCCTGGGAATGGTACCACCGCGTCGTCGGCGAAGGCCGCTGCCCCATCGTCGACACCTGGTGGCAGACGGAAACCGGCGGCGCCATGATCACCCCGCTGCCGGGCGCCACCGATCTCAAGCCCGGCTCAGCCACCCGCCCCATGTTCGGCGTCGAACCCAAAATCGTCGACGCCGAAGGCCGCGAACTCCACGGACCGTGCGAAGGCAACCTCGTGCTCGCCCGCTCCTGGCCCGGCCAGATGCGCACCGTCTGGGGCGATCACGCCCGCTTCTTCACCACCTATTTCAGCACGTACAAGGGCCTCTACTTCACCGGAGACGGCTGCCGCCGCGATGCCGACGGATATTACTGGATCACAGGCCGCGTCGACGACGTCATCAACGTGTCGGGCCACCGCATGGGAACCGCCGAAGTCGAATCCGCCCTCGTCGCCCACGCCAAGGTCGCCGAGGCCGCCGTCGTCGGCTTTCCCCACGATATCAAGGGCCAGGGCATCTACGCCTACGTCACCTTGAACGCGAACGAGCAGCCATCAGACGCACTGCGCCGCGACCTCGTCCAATGGGTGCGAAAGGAAATCGGCCCCATCGCCACCCCCGACGCAATCCAGTTCGCGCCAGGCCTCCCGAAAACCCGCTCCGGCAAGATCATGCGCCGCATCCTGCGCAAGATCGCCGAAAACGACATCTCCAACCTCGGCGACACCACAACCCTCGCCGACCCGTCCGTCGTCGCAGACCTCGTGGCGAACAGGGCGAGCTGAACCATGACCCCGGACCAAACGCTGTCACATAAAATGTAGCCCGTCAGGCAATCCTGCTCAGGCCCGCCCGCTAGGCTTACCCAAAACGGGCATCGGGAGTGAGACACGGCATGAACAGGGACAACAGCAACAGCCGCGCGCTGCGTCCGGCACGACGCATGCTCCTCGCAGGTGCCTGTGCAGTCGTGCTCGCGCCCGCCGCCCAGTCTCAGGCCCAGTCTCAGGCCCAACCGATCGACCGCCGCATCCTTCCCATCGCGGAACCCATGCCAGAGCCGATCACCACGCTCGATGCGCGCAACGCCAAGGCCCCGCCCCGCTTCGAGGTGAAGGCGCCCGAAAAGGCCCCCAATGTCGTCATCGTCCTCATCGACGACATGGGCTTCGGCCAGCCCGGCGCTTTCGGCGGCCCGATCGCCATGCCGGTCCTCGATCGCCTCGCCAAGGAAGGCGTTCGCTTCAACCGCTTCCACACCACCGCGCTCTGCTCGCCGTCCCGTGTCGCGTTGCTCACCGGGCACAACCACCATGCCAACAACGCCGGCGCCATCATGGAACTCTCCACCGGCTTCCCCGGCAACACCGGCATCCGCCCACAGACCATCACGCCCATGGCCGAAATCCTGCGCCAGAACGGCTACGCAACCGCCGCCTTCGGCAAATACCACGAAACACCCCCCTGGGAGGCCTCCGTCTCCGGCCCGCAGGACCGCTGGCCCACCCGCTCCGGCTTCGAGAAATTCTACGGCTTCATCGGCGGCGAAACCAACCAGTGGGCCCCGGCCATCTACGACGGCACAGTCCGCGTCGAGCACAAGAAGGGCAAGGACTACCACTTCACGGCCGACATGACCGACCAGGCAATCGCCTGGGTCTCCGCCCAGCAGGCCCTGACCCCCGACAAGCCCTTCATGATCTACTTCGCGCCAGGCGCCACCCACGCGCCCCACCATGTGCCCGCAGACTGGATCGCCCGCGAAAAGGGAAAATATGCCATGGGCTGGGACAAGCTGCGCGAAGACACCTTCGCCCGGCAGAAGGCCGCCGGCATCATCCCGAAAGACGCAAAGCTCACCCCCCGCCCGGCCGAGATTCCCTCCTGGGAGTCCATGACGCCCGCACAGCGCCCGATCCTCGAACGGCAGATGGAAACCTATGCTGCCTTCGCCAAGCACACCGATCACCACATCGGCCGCCTCGTGTCCCAACTCGAAGCCATGGGCGAACTCGACAACACGCTCTTCATCTACATCGCCGGCGACAATGGCGCGTCCGCCGAGGGCGGACCCGAAGGCACCATCAACGAAATGATGGCGCTGAACGCGATCCCCGGAAAGGCCGCGCAGATGCAGCCCTCCCTCGACCGCTGGGGCGATCCGTCCACCTACCCGCACTACGCCATCGGCTGGGCCTGGGCCGGCAACACCCCCTTCCAGTGGACCAAACAGGTCGCAAGCCACTTCGGTGGCACCCGCAACGGCATCGCCATCCGCTGGCCGCAAGGCTTTCGCGCCAAGGGCGAGATCCGCCCGCAGTTCCACCACCTCGTCGACATCGCCCCCACCGTCCTCGAGGCCGCCGGTCTGCCCCAGCCCGCGCGTGTGAACGGCGTGGACCAGCGCCCGATGGACGGCATCTCCATGCGCTACGCTCTCGACGACGGCACCGCGAAAGACCGCCGCCGCACCCAATATTTCGAGATGTTCGGAAACCGCGCCATCTACCACGAGGGCTGGGTGGCAGCGACCCGCCACTCCATCCCGTGGGACCAGTCCACCGCCCTGCCAGCCTTGGCCGACGACCGCTGGGAGCTGTACAACGTCGACCGCGACTTCGCACAGGCCAACGACCTCGCAGCCTCCAACCCGACCAAGCTCAAGGAACTGCAGGCCGTCTTCGATGCGCAGGCGCTCGCCAACAACGTCTATCCGCTCGATGATCGCCGCTCCGAACGCTTCAACGCCCGCATCGCCGGCCGCCCCGATCTCATGGGCGGCCGCAAGTCCCTCACCGTCTATCCCGGCATGGTGGGCATGTCGGAAGGCACCTTCATCAACCTGAAGGGCGTCGCCCACAGCGTGACCGCCGAAATCGAGGTCGGCGCAACCCCGGCCGAAGGCGTGATCCTCGCCCAGGCCGGCCGCTTCGGCGGCTGGTCGCTCTTCGCCCACGAAGGCAAGCCGACCTACGAATACAACTGGTTCGGCATCGAACGCACCCGCGTTGCAGGCGAAACCGCCCTGACGCCCGGCAAGCACCAGATCCGCTACGAATTCGTCCCCGACAGTCCGAAGCCGGCAGCCGGCGGGGTCTCCACCCTGTTCGTGAATGGCACCAAGGTGGCCGAAGCCCGCATCCCCAAGACCATCCCCTTCGCCTACTCGGGCGACGAAGGCGCCGACGTCGGAACCGACAACGAAACCCCGGTCTCCACCCTCTACCTCGAAGGCAACAACGCCTTCACGGGCACAATCCGCAAGGTGATGCTCGACATCAGATAGCCCGGCCAGCGGATCACGCCGCTGGCCGCCGGTCAGCCCCTCAGATAGTCCGGTGTGAAGCTGCCCTTGGCCCATGCCTCGGCAAGGCCGATCTCGGCCATCAGCCGGCCAAAGCGCGGGTCGGCGCGCAGCGGGGCTGCAACCGGCAGGAACAGCATCACCGTCTTGCGCCCATGCATCTCGTTCGCAGCCAGGCCCTCGCTGCTGCGCGGCGGCGGCGCCAGCGGCCCCCGGGCCAGGTAAAAGCCTTCGGTCACGGCAAAGGCCTCGTCCAGCGCTCCCAGCGCCATCAGATGGTTGACCGCCGGTATCGCCGCCCCATAACCCCGCCGCGCAAGCCCAAGGTTTGCGTCAATCGCCCGCTGCCGGGTCGCCGGATCGAGCATCCCGGCAAAGCTCAGGTTGAACAGGGCTATCATCTGCGGATGCACCACCTTGCTGGCAGTCGGTTCCGCCAGCAGCGCGCGGGCCGCCGGCACACGGTCGGTGAAGGCAAGCGTCCACATCCGCGCAAGAAACACCGCCGGGTGCAGCGGCCACAGCGCAAGCGCCCGGTCCGCCGTCCGGTCCATCTCGGCAAGCCGGCCGGTCGCCCACAGCCGATAGACATGTTTGTGCTGGTGAACCGCTGCCAATGGATCAGCCCGAACCAGCTGCTCGCCAACCTTTGCGGCCGAACCCACCAGCCCCATCGACATGTCCACCAGCCCGATCTGGTCCAGGGTGGGCGCATTCTCCGGATGGTCGGCCAGCACCTTCTGCAACCCAGCCCGAACGGAAAGCCAGTGGCCGAACAATGGCTCAAGCGTTGCAAGCGCAGTCCGGGCATTGGCCTGGCCGGGATCCAGCGAAATGGCCTGGGCAACGGACTCCTCGGTCTGCGCCAGCAGGCCTGCCGCCCGGTCGGGCGGGGCAGCCTCGAACGCATTGCGCTCCAGCAGCGCCTTCCACCCCCAGGCTGTCGGGCTCCCAGGGGCCAGCGTCACGGCTTCGCGCGCCAGGCCCAACGCCTGCGAATCGCTGTCCGGCATGCCCGCCCGCCAGGCCTGCTCGATCGC
>JBGTBK010000252.1:0-2495 GCA_041749355.1 Sandaracinobacter sp.
GCCCTTGGCGCGGCTGTCGACCGGGCCGTTACCGTGCGTGCCCAGAACCCCGAACGCCGGCAGGTCGCCTTCACCATCGCGGCAATCGCGCTTGCAGCCAAGATGGCCCAGGCCGACGGCCACGCCTCTGACCGCGAGGCCGAGGCCTTCGAACGGCTGTTCGATGTGCCGGCAAACGAGCGCGAAAACATGCGCCGCTTCTACCGCCTCGCCCGCCAGTCGGTCGACGGCTACGAGGCCTATGCCCGCCAGGCCGCGTCGCTTCTGGGGGCAGCTTCCCCGGTGCTGGAGGATCTTCTCGAGGCCCTCATGATGATCGCCACCGTCGACGGCGTGCATCCAGCCGAGCTCGACTATCTGGCCAAGGTGGCGGACCTCATGGGCTTCAATCCGCAGCAATGGGATGCGATCCGCGCGCGGCACATCCCCTTGTCCGCCGACAATCCGTGGGTCGTGCTGGGGATCGCCCCCGGCGCCCCGGAGGCGGAGATCCGCGCCGCTTATCGCCGGCTTGTGCGCGAACATCATCCCGACCGGCACATGGCCGGCGGCACGCCGCCCGAGTTCATCCGGGTTGCCGAAGCCCGCATGGCGACCATCAACGCGGCCTATGCAGTACTCGCCAAGGGTGCAGCACAAGCCGCGGCTGCTACCCCATGAGGCCGATCCACATCGCCTTCATCCTTCTGATCGATGTGCTGTGGGCGTTCAACATCGTCGCCATCAAGGAAACCGTGATCGCCATGCCGCCGCTGCTCGCGGTCGCGCTGCGCTATGTGGTCGTGCTTCTGGTATGCGCCTCCTCGCTCCGGATCGTCGACGGGCGGATGCGGCTCGTGCTTCTCACCGGCCTTGTCACCGGCGCCCTGCAGTTCGGCCTTGGCGGCTACAGCTACCAGGTGGCGACCAACCTGTCGGCGCTTGCAATCGCCGGCCAGCTTGGCGTGCCCATGTCGCTCATCCTTGCAATCGTCATCGACGGCGAGCGGATCGCCTGGAAGCGCACGATCGGAATCCTGCTCGCGATCTCGGGCGTGATGCTGCTGGTGTTCGACCCCCGCATCGCCGACGAGCGGCTGGGAATCCTGCTCACCTTCGGCGCAGCCTTCTGCTGGGCAGCGGGCAATCTGATGTTCAAGCGGCTGACCGGCGTTCCTGTTCTCACCCTCTATGGCTGGCAGGCGCTGGTGTCGCTGCCCGTGCTGCTGGGCGCCAGTGCCCTGTTCGAGCCGGGCGGCATTGCAGGCCTTCCCGATGTGCCGCTCTCGGCGTTTGGCTGGATCCTCTATTCCGCGATTGCCGCCTCTCTGGTCGGCCATGCCGGCATGAGCTGGCTGGTGCAGCGCTATCCCGTCACGATGATCACCCCCTTCACCCTGCCCACCCCGCTGCTGGCGGTGATGTTCGCAACGCTTGCCTATGGCACGCCGGTCACGCCCATGATGATCCTTGGCGGCCTGCTGACGCTGGCGGGGGTCGCAATCATCACCTTGCGAACCGCGCGGAAATCGGTTGAACCGGACGCGAAATGAGGCGTGCCCAATGAGTCTTGCCCGATGAGCCTTGCCGACGAGATCGAATGGCGCCCGTCGCCCAACTACAACGCGCGCATCGTTGCGGAAGGCGCGCGGCCGATCCGGCAGGTCATCCTGCACTACACCGGCATGCAGGATGGCGAAGCCGCGGTCGACTGGCTTTGCAACCCGGCGTCGGGCGTCTCCTCGCACTATCTGGTGCACGAGGATGGCCGCATCATCCAGATGGTCGAGGAAATGGACCGCGCCTGGCACGCAGGCGTGTCGCTGTGGCGCGGGGTTCCCGACCTCAACAGCAGCTCCATCGGGATCGAGATCCAGAATCCGGGCCATGAATGGGGCTATCGGCCTTTCCCGGATATCCAGATGCGCAGCGTGATCCGGCTGGTCGCCACGTTGTGCGTGCGCCACCGGGTGGACCGCGCCGACGTGATCGGCCATTCCGACATAGCCCCCACCCGCAAGGACGATCCGGGCGAGCTGTTCGATTGGCCGCGCCTTGCTGCCCACCGGATCGCGCTCAGCCGCCCCGACAGGCTGCTGGCCGATCCGGGCTGGGGCGACGGCGCCTTCGGCTTGGCGCTCGAACGCTTCGGCTACGACATTGCAGACTTGGCCGCAGCAACCCGCGCCTTCCAGCGCCGCTTCCGCCAGACTCTGGTGGACGGTGTGGTCGACGGTGAGACCCGGGCAGTCCTGTTCACGCTGCAGGTGCTGGAAGAGCAGCGCCTGCAAGGCATGCTGGGCGAAGAAGGCGCCGACTAGCCGGCAAGGCTGGCCGGCGCGCTTCTCGTGTCAGCGGGTCATCTTCTGGGCCATGCCCAGGATGTCGTCGAGCGGGTTGCCGTCGCCGTCCATGTCCAGCATCGAGGCAATGCCGCCAAGGCTGCCGAGGCCACCGGCAGCCGCCGGTTGGCCGCCGCCCAGCATCCCTGCCACCTGGCCCAGCAAGCCGCCGAG
>JBGTBK010000253.1:0-3765 GCA_041749355.1 Sandaracinobacter sp.
GCCCGGCGGCGCTGTCCGCAATCGCCGCGACCGGCGAGGCCGCGTCCCCCCCGCGCCCCCGCCAGCCTGCCCCCTCAGAGCAGAAATCCGCCGACTAGGACGAGCGCTTGCGCCCTGCATGTGCCTGTCCGTCGGCCAGGGCTGTCGGCAATCAGGTCGGCCCGTGACCGGCGACACCGCACTCCATGCAGCGGTCGCGCTGCTGCCTGTCCTTGCACTGCTGACCCTGTTCGTTCGGCTCGATGCCTTCAAGCTGCTGCCGCCCCTGTCGATCGCAGCCCTGCTGGCAGCAGGCGCCGGGCTTGCCGGGATCGCCTATCTCGCAAATGGCGGCGTGCTCGACAGTTTCCCGATCCGCTTCGGCCTTCACACCCGGCTTTGGGCACCCATCATCGAGGAAGTGTTGAAGGCAGCCCTGGTGGTCGC
The DNA here is from genome assembly GCA_041749355.1 of Sandaracinobacter sp. GTDB lineage: Bacteria > Pseudomonadota > Alphaproteobacteria > Sphingomonadales > Sphingomonadaceae > Sandaracinobacteroides. The sequence continues at coordinate 427 of JBGTBK010000253.1, forward strand.
GCTGTTTGCCCGCAACCGGATCGGCTACATGATCGACGCAGCCCTTGTCGGTCTTGCCATCGGCTCGGGCTTTGCCATGGCCGAGAATACCTTCTTCCTCACCCAGTTCGCGCAAGCCGGAATCGGCACCTGGCTGGTGCGCGGCCTGGGCACCGCCCTGATGCACGGCGGGGCGACCGCGATCATGGCATCATTGTCCTATCTGCTGGTCGCGCCCCGCCTGCGCGCGCCCGCTGGTGCCTACCGTTTCAGCCTGCTGCCTTTCCTGCCTGGTGTGCTTGCGGCAATGCTGCTGCATGCCGCCTTCAACCGGTTTCCGGATCAGGCGCTGCTGGCGACGGCAGCGATGGTCGTGGCTGTGCCCATCACGTTGTACCTGATCTTCGTTCGTGGCGAGGCGCAGGCGCATGACTGGCTCGCAACCGACAGCGCTACCCACGCGCGGCTGGTTGCAGACATCTGCTCGGGCGCCTTCGCCCGGCGCGCCGATGGGGCGGCGCTGTCGGCCCTGGCAGCCCGGCTTGGCGCTGCCGAGGCAGAAGCGCTGATGGCCTATGTGGCGCTGAACGCCGAACTTGTCGCCCGGGCCGATGCAACGCTGCTCGCGCTGGAGGCGCACGCCCCCGTCCACCTCGGCCCGGATGTGGCAGCGCAGTTCGGCCGCCTGCACGCGCTGGAACGCCAGCTCGGCCCGGCTCTCGTGCTGGCTGTGCAGCAACACCTCAGTGTCTCGCGCGACGACCTGTGGAAGCTCCACGAACTCGAAATCGACACGCGCCGCTGGATCGCGCAATAGCAGCCAATGCCCATCCGCCGCCTCTTCGCCACGCCCCTCTACGAAGCCGACCTTGGCGACGAGGCCCTCCTGGCCGACCTTGCCCACAGTGTCCGAAGCCTCGCCGCCGACGATTCGGCCGGCCGCCGCTGGTGCCGCGAGAACGGCTATCCCGGCTACACCAGCTACGCCTCGCTGAACGACCTTCCGTCCCGCGATCCGGCCTTTGCCGCGCTTGTCCGCAAGCTTGCCCCCCATGCGCTGGGCTTCGCGCGCGAGGCGCGGATGGATCTCGGCGGGCGCAAACCGCGGCTCGACAGCCTGTGGGTCAACATCCTGAAGCCGGGCGGCGGACACAGCGGGCACATCCACCCCCACTCCATCCTGTCGGGCACGGTCTATGTGGAGGTCCCCGAAGGGGCAGCCGCCCTGAAGATCGAGGATCCCCGCCTGCCGCTGATGATGGCCGCCCCGCCGCGCAGCCCGGACGCGCCCGAGGAAGAGCGCAGCTTCGTCTATCTCCAGCCCCGGCCCGGCACCATCTTCCTGTGGGAAAGCTGGCTTCGCCACGAAGTACCCCAGGGCCGCCGCAGCGCTGACCGGATCAGCATCAGCTTCAACTATGCCTGAGGCCAGCGCACTTTCGCGTTGCAAAGCCTCGCCGTCGGGCACAAAATCGCGCCTTGTCAGATAGTTGGGGAACAATATGCACCGCCTTCTATTGTCCTTCGCGCTAGCCCTTCCGATTGCAGCCCCTGCGGCCGCGCAGCGCTTCGACGACACGATCTCGCTGAAGGTCGAAGCCTATTTCGCCGGGATCAGCAGCACCGCCCAGGTGGGCAACAATTCAGGCTCGCTTGGCACGGAAATCGATTTCGAGGACGACCTCGGCCTCGCGGGCTCAAAGACGCTTCCGGCCTTCGAACTGGGCTGGCGAATCAACGACGACTGGGTGCTCCAGGGCCAATATTATGACCTGGGGCGGGAAACCGAGGCGGTCCTCGACAAGGAGATCATCGTCGGAGACACCAGCTACGCCGTGAACGCCCGCGTCCGTGCCGGCTTCGACAGCACGGTCTATCGCTTCACGATCAACAATCTGGTGTTCCAGGGCGAGCGGCTGGAAGTCGGGCTTGGCATTGGTGTCCACGCCACCGACTTCGTGGTTTTCGTGGAGGGCGAGGGATCGACCAATGGCGGCGCGACCCGCTTGCAGCGCGAAGGGCGCAGCATATTGGCACCACTGCCCACCATCGGCGCCTTCGCCCAGTGGGAGCCCGCCAAGCGGATCACGGTCGCTGGCCGGCTGGACTGGCTGTCGCTGACCATCGACGACTACACCGGCCGGCTGGTCAACACCGAGGTGTCGGCCGCCTATCGCCTAATCAAGCAGCTCGATGTGGGGGTGGCCTATCGCTACGTCGACTACAAGTTGCGGTTGAACGAGTCGGACTGGAATGGTCGGGTCCGCTACCAGTTCTCCGGCCCGTCGCTGTTCCTGAGGGCCGGCTTCTAAGGGAGAGGGGCCCCGGACACAGTCCGGAGCCCCAACGCCTGAAGGGGGGCACAGCCGGACATGTGCACGCTGTACAGACTGGCATCGGCAACGAGCGAGATTGCGCGAATTTTCGAGGCCGACCCCCGCACAGGCTGGGATCCGCCGCTTGCACTCTACCCCGACCGTCTCGCTCCCGTTGTGGGGCACGGCCGGTCGGCAGACGGTGCGCCGCTGCGCGTTCTGGCCCAGGCCCGTTGGGGAATCCCGCCGCCGGCGACTGCCAGCCGCCCCGTGGTCAACATCCGCAATCTCGCCAGCCCCTTCTGGCGCGGCGCGCTCGCAAAGCCCGCGCTGCGCTGCCTGGTGCCAGCCACCAGCTTCTGCGAATGGACCGACACACCCGACCCGGAAACGGGCCGCAAGCGACAGGTCTTTTTCGCACTGCCAGGCGGGGAGCCCTTCGCCTTTGCCGGGCTGATCCGCCCGGCGGCTGCCGGCACGCAGGATCCGCCGCGCTTCGCCTTCCTGACCTGTGAGCCCAATGCCCTCGTCGCGCCGATCCACGCCAAGGCGATGCCGGTGATCCTGCCGCCAGGCGCCTGGGCCCCCTGGCTGGACGGCGCGCCGGCGCAAGCCTTTCAGCACCCGGTTGCCGAAAGGGCCCTTGCTATCCTCGATTGAAACCCAGGCTCCTCAGGGCTGGTCGCGCAGCCTGAGCGCAAGCGCCATCCGGTCTCCCACCGAGACCCCGAGCGACCGGCGCACCGAGGCCTTCACCGGCAGCACATAGGACCCCGAGCTCTTGTCCGGAAACAGCGACGTCTCCCAGCGCACATCGCCGCTCTCGGCTGCAACCCGAACCGACCCCCAGCCTCTTGGCGCAAGGAAGGCCGCCAGCCGAATGGCCTCGGCAAATGGCTCGGGCAGGGTCACGAACACCCAGCTCGCCGGGCCCTGCCAGGCCCAAAGCTCCGCCTCGAACGGGCCGATCACGTCGCTGGTCATGGCAGCGCGGCAGTCTCCGCGGCGGCGCGATGATAGCGCACCTCGCTGCCGCCGGGTAGCT
>JBGTBK010000254.1:0-22179 GCA_041749355.1 Sandaracinobacter sp.
GTGGCGCAGGTCGATCTGGACATGCCCGCCGCCAGCAAGTTCGGAGCGCTTCCCGGGCGGCAGAAGCGCGGGCCTTCCGCCTTCCTGACCGTTCAGGAGGGGTGCGACAAATTCTGCGCCTTCTGCGTGGTGCCCTACACCCGCGGCGCGGAGGTGTCGCGCCCGCTGGCGGCCATCGTGGCCGAGGCCCGGCAATTGGTGGAGGGTGGCGCGCGGGAGATCACGCTTCTTGGGCAGAATGTGAATGCCTGGGGGGAGGGCAACCAGCGCTTCGGCGAGATGCTTGCCGAGATTGCCGCAATCCCGGGCGTGGAGCGGCTGCGCTATACCACCAGCCATCCGCGCGACGTGACCGAGGCGATGATCCGCGCCCATGCCGAAATCCCGCAGCTGATGCCCTATCTGCACCTGCCGGTGCAGTCGGGGAGCGACCGGATCCTGGCTGCGATGAACCGCAAGCATGACCGCGCCTTTTACCTGGAGCTGATCGCCCGATTCCGCGCCGCCCGGCCCGATCTGGCCATCACCTCGGACTTCATCGTCGGTTTCCCGGGTGAGACCGAGGCGGATTTTCAGGCAACGCTGCAGATCGTCGAGGAAGTGGGCTATGCGCAGGCCTTCAGCTTCAAATATTCGCCGCGTCTGGGCACCCCTGCTGCCGAGCGCGAGGACCAGCTGGACGAAGTGGTGAAGAGCGACCGGCTGCTCCGGTTGCAGACCCTGCTTGCCGAGAAATCGCTCGCGTTCAACCGGGGTACGGTCGGCATGACCTGTGATATCCTGATCGAGCGGCGTGGCCGCACCGCTGGGCAGTGGATCGGGAAGTCGCCTTGGTTGCAGTCGGTGGTGGTGACCGATCCGTCGCTTGCAATCGGCGATATCGTTTCCGTTGAACTTCTGAATGCCGGACCCAACAGCCTTGAAGGACGAATGCTGACCATGAAGACAGCCGCCTGATGGTAAAGCGCCAGGCCGAACCGGCCAAAGCCGCCCCTTCTGCAGGCCGTGCGCGGCTTGAGCTGGAGTTCGATCGACCGGCGCTGCTTGGCAGTCTGTTCGGCCAGTTCGACCAGAATCTGATCACCATCGAGAACCGGCTCGGCGTCTATATCGCGGCGCGCGGCAATCGGGTGGCGGTTGAAGGCGACCCTGTCGCGATCGCGCGCGCCCGCGATGTGCTGACCGAGCTCTATGCCCGGCTGGAGCGCGGGATGGCGCTGGACGGGGCCGATGTGGAGGCGGCAATCGTGATGGCGGCCGACGCACCCGCCGATGGCGTGGTGATGGAAGGCATGGGCGGCGGCGCGCCGCCGATGATCCGCACCCGGCGCAAGACCATCATGGCTCGCAACCCGGCGCAGGCGCAGTATATCCAGTCGCTTTCCAAGAACGACATGATCTTCGCACTCGGGCCGGCCGGCACGGGCAAGACCTATCTGGCCGTGGCGCAGGCGGTCAGCCAGTTGGTTGCCGGATCGGTCGATCGGTTGATCCTGTCGCGCCCCGCGGTCGAGGCCGGCGAGCGGCTGGGCTTCCTTCCGGGTGACATGAAGGAGAAGGTCGATCCCTATCTCCGCCCGCTCTACGACGCCCTCTACGACATGTTGCCGTCGGAGCAGGTGGAGCGGCGAATTGCCAGCGGCGAGATCGAGATTGCGCCGATTGCCTTCATGCGCGGGCGCACGCTGGCCCATGCCTTCGTGATTCTGGATGAAGCACAGAACACGACGCCCATGCAGATGAAGATGTTCCTGACCCGTTTCGGTGAGGGCAGCCGGATGGTGATCTGTGGCGATCCCAACCAGGTCGACCTGCCGGATCCCGGCAAGAGCGGGCTTGCCGATGCCGTAAAGCGGCTTGAGGGGATCAAGGGGCTGGCCGTGCAGCGCTTCTCCTCGAAGGACGTGGTGCGGCACCCGATTGTCGGCCAGATCGTCGATGCCTATGAGGGCCCCGATGCTGGACATTGACTGTGACATAGTCGGCGGGGACTGGGACCCCGCGACCGATTGGGATGGGCTTGCCGAACAGGCCATTTCGGCGGCTCTTGCAGGGGCTGGCTTCAAGGCAGGCGAAGGCGCCGTCGAGGTGTCGGTGCGGCTGACCGACGATGCAGAGATGCAGCGGCTGAACAGCGACTATCGCGGCAAGGACAAGCCCACCAACGTGCTGAGCTTCCCGATGCACGCCGCCGATGTCCTGGCTGCCTGGGCCGACAAAGGCGAGACGGACCTGCTGCTGGGCGATCTTGCGCTGGGGTTCGAGACCGTGGCCCGGGAAGCTGCCGAAAAGGAGCTCGCGGTCGAAACCCATGTGGCGCATCTGCTGGTGCATGGCACCCTGCACCTGCTGGGCCATGACCATCTGGACGACGCAACTGCCGACGCGATGGAAGCGCTGGAAACGCGCATTCTGGCCGGGCTGGGTATTGGCGACCCCTATGCCGACAAACAGTCGGCGAAAGTGGATGAAAATCGATGAGCGACCCTTCCCCTAGAAGCGCGGGCGGCGCCTCCTTCTGGAACGCTGTCCGCGAGTTGCTGCACCTGAAGGCCCCGGGTAGCTTGCGGGAATCGATCGAGGAAGCGATCGACGAGCATCTGGAGGAAAGCGCCGACCCCGACGATCTCGACCAGGACGAGCGCACCATGCTGCGCAACATGCTCCACCTGTCGGAGCAGCAGGCCGGCGACATTGCGGTGCCGCGGTCGGATATCATCGCGATTCCAAGGGAAAGCGACTTCAAGTCGATCGTTCGGCTTTTCCGGGAGGCAGGGCACAGCCGGCTGCCGGTCTATGAAGGAAACCTGGATTCCGTGGTCGGCATGCTGCACGTGAAGGACATCTATGCCGTTATCGCCGACCGGTTCGGCAAGCGCCCGCAGAATGCTGTCCCGACCCTGGACGAGCTTCTTCGACCCGTGCTGTTCGTGCCTCCATCCATGCCGGTGGTCGACCTGTTGACCGAAATGCGCCGCAAGCGGACGCACATGGCCGTCGTGGTCGACGAATATGGAGGCACCGACGGGCTTATCACGATCGAGGACATCGTCGAGGAGATCGTGGGCGAGATCGAGGACGAGCATGACGAGGAAGAGGCCGAGCTGATCATCAGGATGCCCGAGGGCGGCTTTGCAGCCGATGCCCGCCTGGATCTCGACGATCTCGAAAAGGCGGTTGGCGAGAGCTTCATCGACCATGAACTTGGCGACGAGGTCGACACGTTGGGCGGGTTGAGCTTCCTGATGGCAGGGCGTGTGCCCGAAACCGGCGAGACCTTGCGCCACCCCAATGGCTGGACCATCGAGATTGCAGCGAGCGACGGGCGGCGGGTGGAGCGCCTGCTGCTGCATCCCCCCAAATCGTTCGAGGTGGAAGCCAGCGAAGGCTAGCCTGCCAGCAGATTGTGCCGCTTCAGGCAGTGGCGCAGCTGGTCGTAGCTGAGGCCCAGCATCTGGGCTGCCCGGCGCTGGTTGTGACGGCAGGCGGCAAGCGCCTGTTCAAGCAGCCGGCGCTCGAAGAGGGCGACTGCGCCGCGGAAGTCCGACGGAACCTGTTCCTCCGGGTCATTGGCAGCCGGCGGGTGGGGAAGCTGGGCCTCGGCCCGCTCGGGTTCGGCTGCGACGGGTGCCGCAAAGGCGCCGCGCGGACGCCAGGGGCTCTCGAAGGGATCGAGATCGAGAAGGCCGATCGGGCGATCGGCCTCTCCCCAGCGATAGACCGCGCGTTCGACCGCATTCTTCAGCTCGCGGATGTTGCCGGGCCAGTCGTGCGCTTCCAGCTCCTCCAGCAGCTTCGCCGTGAAGCCGGGAAATCCCGACCAGCCAAGTTCCGACGCCATCCGGCGGCCGAAAAAGTCCGCGAGCAGGCGGATGTCCTCGCGCCGGGCGCGAAGCGGGGGCAGGGTGATCACCTCGAACGACAGGCGGTCCAAAAGGTCGGCCCGGAAGCGCCCCTTTTCCGCGAGGCGCGGCAAGTCCTCGTTGGTGGCAGCCACCACGCGCACATCGACCTGGGTGATGCGGGTGCTGCCCAGCCGGGTCAGCTCGCCATATTCGACGACCCTGAGCAACCGCTCCTGTCCGGCGGCCGTCAGCATTCCGACTTCGTCGAGGAAGAGGGTTCCACCATCGGCTTCCTCGAATCGCCCGGGGCGCGCCTTCACCGCGCCGGTGAAGGCACCGGCTTCGTAGCCGAACAGCTCGGCGTCGAGCAGGGTTTCGGGAAGGGCCGCGCAGTTCAGGCTGACAAGCGGTTCTTCCCAGCGTGGGGACAGCCGGTGCAGGCGCTCGGCAATCATTTCCTTGCCGGTTCCGCGTTCGCCAACCACCAGCACCGGGCGGCTCAAGGAAGCGGCGGCGCTTGCCCGCTCGACGGCGTCGAGGAAGGGGCCCGATTGGCCGATCAGCTGGGTGGGTTTGTCAGGCATGACCGGCAATCTATCCGCCTTGGTGGATTTTGCCAACAGTTCGCGATTTTGCCGAAGACTTGGGCCATGGATCGCCAAGTACGAATTCGCAAGTCATTGATTCTCATTGACTTTTGCATTTCGCCGCAGTTGGCACGAAAGCTGCACAGCAGTCGGCATCAAGTTACAGGAGCTTGCAGACATGATCGACCGTTTTGCAAAACTGGCAAGAACATCGCTGTTCGGCACCATTGCCATGCTGGCCGGAAGCCTGACGCTGCTGGTGGCAGCAGGCCCCGCAATCGCGATCGATCTCTCGGCTGCCGCTGCGGCAAGCGCCTCCACCCTCCCGTCGACCCAGGATGCGAATGCAGCCTGAGCCGGCGGACGCCAGCCCGGGCGGGAAGGAGCTATCCCCTCTCTCGCCTTCCCGTCCGGGCCGGTTTCTTGTGGTCGCAGAACTTCGGAAACCGGATATACTCACCCCCGAATTCATCCCGGCCAACGAACCGGACAAGCATCAGGAGCTGACAATGGGTATCTTTTCCCGCGCCCGCGACATCATCCAGGCCAATGTGAGCGACCTGCTCGACCGCGCCGAGGATCCGTCCAAGACCATCCGCCTCGTGATCATGGAGATGGAGGAAACGCTGGTCGAGGTTCGCGCATCTGCGGCCCGCACCATCGCCGACCAGAAGGAAATGCGCCGCACCATCCTGAAGCTGGAGCAGGCACAGGCGAACTGGGGCGAGAAGGCCGAACTGGCCCTGTCGAAGGATCGCGAGGACCTGGCGACGGCAGCGCTTCTGGAAAAGCAGAAGGTTGGCCAGACGGCCGGCATGCTGCGCGGCGAAGTGCAGCAGCTCGACGAGCAGCTGCGGGCCTTCGAGGACGACATCGCCAAGCTGGAAGCCAAGCTGCGCGAGGCCCGCACCCGGCAGAACGCCCTGGTGACACGGCTGGAGAGCGCCCAGAACCGCGCCCGGGTCCGCGACATGACGCGCGGCAATCGGGTGGAGGAAGCCTTTTCGCGCTTCGAAGTGCTGGAGCGCCGGGTCGACATGGCCGAGGGCAGGGCGGAGGTCTATGATCTCGCGCCGGTTCCGAAGAGCCTGGAGGAGGAAATCTCCGAGCTTCGCACCACTGATGCGGTTGCCGCCGAGCTCGCCGAGCTCAAGGCCCGCATGCAGTCCAAGCACTGAAAGGCCTGACCGATGGGATCCATGGGACCTCTTGAAGCCCTCATTCCGCTGAGCGCGGTGCTGTCCATCTTTGTCGGCATGCCCTGGCTGTTCCTCCACTACATGACCAAGTGGAAGCAGGCGAAGACCATCACGCTGGAAGACGAGAATCTGCTCGACGAGCTGCACGACATCGCCCGCCGGCTTGATGACCGGATGAACAGCATCGAGCGCATCATCGCGGCCGACCGGGGCGAACCGGCCCGCATTTCCGAGCTTCGCTCGGATCTGAACAACATCGAACTGCACCCGCAGCTGCAACGGCGCGACCGGGCGATCTGATCGCCAGCAGGACTTCGGGCAACGAGACAAGCGAACAGGAAGGATTTCGACATGGCACGGCGTACGGGCTTCTATCTCGACAAGCGCAACAGCAAGCTGATGGGCGTGTGCGCCGGCATCGCCGACTACACCGGATTCGATGTGCTGTGGGTCCGGGTCGGCGTGGTGCTTGCCACCCTGTTCGGAAGCGGCGCGCCGATCATCGCCTATTTCGTGATCGGCTGGGTGGCCGACCCGAAGCCCGGCTCGGTCTATGAGCTTGAGGAAGCCGTGCCCGAGGACCGGCAGTTCTGGCAGAAGACCCGTGCAGCGCCTGGCCGGTCGATCCGGGAAGTGCGTTCGAGCTTCCGCGACATCGACCGCCGGCTGCGCGACATCGAGCTGACCTACACCAGCCCGAACCACCGCCTTGCCCGCGAGATCGACGATCTGCGCCAGCAATAGTCCAGGCAAGAGAGGGGCAACTGAATGAACAACATCGGAATTCTCGTCCCGATCCTGGCGCTGCTGATCCCGATCGTCGCCATCGTGATGACGAGCTGGCGCAAGATCCAGGAACGCAAGCTGGAAATGATGGAGCGGGGGGCTTTCGAAGCCAGCCAGGCCTCGCAGGCGAAGATCGAGAAGATGGAAGCCCGCATCGCGGTGCTCGAGCGGATCGTGACCGACAAGCGCATCAGCCTTTCGGACGAAATCGACAGACTGGGGAATTGAGACATGATGGACCTGATCACACATCCCGCCTTCGTCACGCTGGGAATTGCCGCAATCGGCGGCTGGGTTTTCACCACCTGGCTGCGCGTGAAGCATGGTTATCCGCTGGAGGGCAGCTGGGGCCAGGCCTTGAAGCCGGTGCAGAATACCGAGGCGCTGGAGCGGCTGAAGCTGGTGACATCGGAAAATGCCCAGCTGCAGGCCGAGCTTGGCGCGCTGAAAGACCGGGTCCAGGTGCTGGAACGCATCGCGACCGACGGCGGACGCCGGCTGAGCCGCGAAATCGACGATCTGCGTCACTGAGTAGCCGGGCGAACCGGGGGAGCATCTGAAATGGATTTCTGGGAAGCCGTCGTCATGATCGTCGGGATCATCGTGGTCGGGCGGGTGATGAGCGGTGGGCGCTGGAACAAGGAAACCCGCCGCTGGGAACGGCACTCGCCCGACAATCCCTATGTGCGCATGGGGCAGCTGGATGAAGTGCCGCAACTGCGCAAGGAGATCACCGTGCTGAAGGACCGGATTGCCACGCTGGAAAAGCTGGTGACGGATCCGGGCCGGCAACTGGCAGACGAGATCGAGAAACTGCGGGCGCTTCCGCCGCGCGAACAGACGGGCGAACGGCCGCGCCAGTAGCAGGGCACTTGATGGGCGTGGCTGCGGGCCCTATCCCGCAGCCATGCAGGCGAACTTTCAGGACTTTGTTGACGAGTGGGATGCCGCGCTGGACGCCGACGACCGCTACCGCGCCCTTATCGACTTCGGGCGCAGGCTTTCGCCCATGGACCCAGCGCTCAAGACCGCGGCAACAAGGGTGCCCGGCTGTTCCGCCGATGTGTGGGTCTATCCCCTGGCCGATGGCGACCGGCTGCGCTTCCAGGCCGACAGCAATGCCGACATCACCCGCGGGGTTGTGGCCCTGATTGTCAGCCTGGTGGATGGCAAGCGCTCGGCCGAGATCGTCGACACCCCGATCGAAGCGGAGCTCGAGGCACTTGGCCTGAAACGGCACCTGTCTGCCAACCGCACCCAGGGCGTGCCCAACATGATCGCGCGGATCCGCGAAGCAGCCGCCAGGCTTGAGGCATGAGCGAGGGCGAGCCGCGCACTGAGCTTTCGGCCGACGATAAGTTCCGTCGTTATGTGGATCGCTTCATGTCGATGGTGCCGCATCTGCAGGCGCTTGGCATCGGCTTCGTTGCGCGGGGGTCCAACTGGGCCGAGCTTGGCATGCCCTATGCGCCGCAATTGGTGGCCTATCCCGAAACCGGCGTGATCGCGTCGGGTGCCATCTTCTCGCTGATGGATTCCGCAGCCGGCTTTTCGGTGCTGGTGGCGAGCGGCAGGATCGAGCCGCACGCGACGCTTGACCTTCGCTGCGATTACCTGCGCCCGGCCGAGCCCGGCAAGACCGTGATCGGCCGCGCCGAATGCTACAAGCTCACCCGGCGCGTGGCGTTCGTGCGGGGCATCGCCCATGATGGCGACGCCGACCATCCGATCGCCCATGTGGCCGGCACCTTCATGTTCACTGGCAGTCCTGCATGACGGGCGTGCCAGGTTTTCCGCCCTATGCCGCCATGCTGGGCCTGCGCCGCGACGGCACTGCCCTGGTCATGCCGTTCGATGTGTCGCTGATCGGATCGCCCGGTCGGCTGCATGGCGGATCGGTTGCCGGCCTGATGGAGATGGCTGCGAACATGGCCGTGCGCGATGCCCTGGAGGGTGCGCCTGCAGCAATCAAGCCGATCAACGTGACGGTGGACTATCTGCGCGAAGGTGCGCCCGAAGACACATTTGCCGAAGCTGTGATCCAGCGGATCGGGCGGCGGGTGGCGAATGTGCGGGTCGAGGCCTGGCAGGGAAGCCGCAGCCGGTTGATTGCAGCGGCCCGCATGAACCTTCTGATCGTGCGGAGCCAAGCCCCTGTGGCGGATGCCTGACCGTTGGCAGATCTGAGCGTGGGCGGGCTGGAAATCGAACTCAAGGCGGGGCTGGAGCCACGCCATGCCTCGCTGCTGGCCCAGCGGCTGACCCGCCGGGCCGGACCAGCCGAACATGTGTCCCTCAATGCGGTCTATCATGACACCGCCGACAGATCGCTGCAGGCCGCCGGCATTGCCTTGCGGGTGCGGCAGGAAGGTCGCCAATGGATTCAGGCTGCAAAATGGGGCCGAACCGGGCATGGCGGCTTCCAGCAGCTGAACGAAGTCGAATGCCGGCTTTTCGGCGCAGTTCCGGACATTGCGCGCTTTCCCGATCCAGCCCTTCGCACGGCCATCCTGTCAGCGCTCGGAAGTCGGGCTCTGGAGCCCTGGTTTGCAACCCGGGTGCGCCGCCGGACCTGGCAGGTTCGGGATACAATCGGGCTTGTCGAAGTGGCGATCGATCGGGGCACGATCGAGGCCGGCAGCGCGAGCGAAGCTGTGCTGGAAGCCGAGTTCGAGCTGAAGGAAGGCTCGCCGGAAGCGGTTTTCCGGGTGGCCGCCCAGTTGCTGGGCGATGTGCCTGCTGACCTGTTGCTGCCTGGAAAGGCAAAGCGCGGTGTCCGCCTGGCAGAGGGCGGCAGGCGCAAGGGGGCCGAAAGGCGAAAGCCATCTCCCGGCGACCCGGGGCGGGACGGTGCTGCCGCGTGGGAGGGTGCGCTGGCCCTGCAGGCGACGGTTGTGGCAGCCGAACTGCATCGCCTGTTCACCAGCGATGAACCGGAAGGCCCGCACCAGTTGCGGGTTGGCCTGCGCCGCCTTCGCGCAGCCGAGCGGCTGTTTCGCCCGTTGCTGGAGCCAGCGGTTGCAGCGGAGATTGCGGAAGGGGCTCGGACGATGGGGCGCCTGGTTGCCCCGCTTCGGGACAGCGACGTTATGATCGAGACCATCCGCGCCGATTCCCGGCTGACTCTGCCGCTCGCCCGCGCGCTGACCGATGCCGGCGCAGCAATCCGGGAGGACGTGCGGCAGGACCTGCGCCGCAACGGGGCAACGGCCTTTGCGATACGGCTGCTGCAACTGGCAAACATCGGTGGCTGGCGGCCCGACGGACGAGGCCGCGCTCCTTTGCTGGACGCCTTGTCCGAGGCTGCGCTTCAGGCCCGCTGGAAGCGGCTGGCGAAGCTGGGCGACCGCCTGTCGACGCTGAATGACGAGGAGCAGCATGCGTTCCGCAAGGGGCTCAAGAAGGCCCGCTACTTGATGGAACTTCAGCGGTATCCCGACGCAAAGGAATTCAAAAGCCACCTGAAGAAACTTCAGGAAAGCCTTGGACTGTTGAACGACCTGTCCGTCCTTTCCTCCTGGTCACCGGAGTTGTCGGAAGAGGCGAACGGGTTGTTCGACACTGCAAGAGAGGCACTGCTGCGAACTGCCGGTTCGCGAGCTGACGCCGCCTTAGGCAGGGCCTGCCGACATTGGCGGACGCTCAGGGCCTTGCCACAGCCCTGGGTGCTGTCGACCGCGCCTTGACGGCGTCGGGCGTGGAATCGCTGAACAGACCGTCGATCCCGGTTGCAAGGAAGGCCTGGATCTCGGCAACGCTGTTCCCGCGGGTGCCCAGATTCTCGCCAATGCGATGCTCGGCCGGAAGGAAGTAGTTTTCGGGTCGGAAGGTCCAGACATGCACCTTCAGCCCGGCTGCATGCGCGTCGGCAACAAGGCTCGTCGGCTTGTCGAGGCGTCCGTCGGCCGTGCGAGGGATGACCATCGGCTTCTCCACCCCGATCCCGTCCACATGGGCTGCAAGCGCCTTCAGACCGGCAGGAGACCGCATCCTGGCATAGCTCTGGCCTGGCCGGTCGGGCGGGCTGCCCTCCGACGCCATCAGCTGGATCAGGCGAAGCCGGGTGCGCGGGCGGATTGCTTCCAGGTTCCCGGCCTCGAAGCTCTGGATGAAGATCGGGTCCGTTGCTTCGGCATAACCGGCACGCGAAAGGGCCGCCAGCAGAGGCTCCTCCAGCGGCAGGCCGATGCTGCGGAAATAGGACGGATGCTTGGTTTCCGGATACAGGCCGATCCGCCGCCCGGTGCGCGCTTCTTCCGCCTTCACCATGGCCAGGATCTCGGCGAATGTCGGCACCTGCTCCTGCCCGTCATGGGCAGTGCCGCGCAACTGCGGCAGCCGTTCGCGGGCGCGCAGGGTCTTGATCTCGGCAAGCGTGAAGTCCTCGGTGAACCACCCTTCGGTCTTCACGCCGTCGATTGTCCGGGTGGTGCGGCGGTTTGCGAACTCCGGCCGGTCGGCAATGTCGGTCGTGCCGGAAATCTCATTCTCGTGACGAGCAACCAGATGACCGTCCTTGGTCGAAACGAGGTCGGGTTCGATGAAGTCGGCACCCTGCTCGATGGCCAGCTTGTAGGCCATCAGCGTGTGTTCGGGCCTGTCCGCCGAGGCACCGCGGTGTGCGATGAGAAGCGGCGTGGATGTCTGAGGCGGGCTGGCCATGGCGCATGTTGCCCCCAACAGCAGCGCAATGGCCAGCCCGTATCGCATCAGAAATCCTTCCGCAGGGTCAGGAACCATTGGCGCGGTGCGCCGGCAAGCAGGGTCTGGTTGTCGCCCGAATTGCCGAAACCGTTCGAACCGATGGTTGCCACATACTCCTTGTCGAACAGGTTCGTCACGCTGACCTGCACGGCAAGACCATTCATGACGCCTTCGCCGGCAAAGCGCCAGCCAGCTGTTGCATCTACAAGCGCACGGGAACCGACCGACTGGTCGTTGGTGTAGGTGAAATAGCGCTTGGACATGTAGCTGAGGCCAGCGCGGGCGAAGGGGCCGGTTTCCGGATCATAGGCAACGTCCAGCTTCAGCAGGTTCTCCGGCGTATCGACCACCCGGCGGCCGCTGATGTCGGCCAGCACGACCCCGGCCGAATTGACCACGTCATCCTGGTAGGTGGACTTGTTGTAGCTGTAGCTGCCGAACAGATCGAGATCGTCCATGATGCGGAAAGCAAGGCCGAGTTCGAGGCCGACCGAGCGGACCGAGCCGACATTCTGCAGCACGACCGGGTTGCCGACGATGCCAGCGCCCGTGGTGATGCCCAGCAGGCGGTTCGAGAAGTCGACATAGTAGCCGGCAAGCACGCCGCGGATGTCGCCATATCCGAAGCGGAAGCCGCCTTCGAAGGTCTTGGAAGTTTCGGGCTTCAGCGAATCCTTGATCGCGTCGAACCCGGTCTGGGTGGTCGAGAAGGGGCCGCCTGTTGCCGAAGAGGTGAAGGCACGGCGGTTCTCCGTGTAGTTGGCGAACAGCTCGCTTTCGCCGCCGATCCGCCACACAATGCCGGCTTGTGGCAGGAACCAGTCGGACGAGCTGATGTTGCCGGCGGCCGGCGAGGTCCCGGGCACTTCACGGCGCGAGCTGTTCGAAACCGTCTGCCCCTTGAAGCCGAAGCTGAGGGTAATCGCATCATTCAGGGCCCACTTGTCCTGCACGTAAACCTGCAGCGTTTCGGTTCCGAACTGGAAGCGCCATTGGGTGAAGAAGGGGTCGGACTTGAACGACAGCGAACCGCGCGACGGCTCGGCTGCGTCATCCAGGCCATAGAAGCGGCGTCCCTGGGTGAAGTCGTTGTTCTCGGCCCAGAAACCCACCGAAATCTCGTGGCTTCCCAGTGTCAGGTTGGTGTCGAACACGACTCCGAAGCGCTTGATGTCATATTCGGTTGTCCGAACCGAGATCGGCGCGCCGCCCGGGGTGGGGACATAGGGCGTGTACCACAGGCCCTGGCCATGGTTGTTGTGGTAATAGGGGTGGACCGAGACGTTCAGATTGTCCGTCAGTGCGGCTTCAAGGCGGACGCCTGCAAGCCAGTCGCGACGAAGCCCCGCTGCGTCGTAATAGGCGTCGTCGACAGTCTGGATGGGGGCCGGGAAGTTGCTGCCGCCAGCCTGGTAAATGCGGGCGACCTGAACCGCAGTTGCCCAATCGGGGGCAAAATTGTCCCAATCATAGCCGAGCCGGTCGATCATCCCGAGGCTGAGATCCTGATAGTCGTTCTCGCGCCGGTCCGAGAAGTTCACGAAGGCGGTCAGCTTCGTGGTGTCAGAAATGTCGGCCACAACCCGGGCGTTCACCTGGTGCTGGCGCTGCTGGCCGTCGCCCTTCCATTTGCCGGCGTTGAGATAGGCATAGCTGAGCGAGGTGCGGAACACGCCGAGGCTGCCGGTGTCGATCCGGCCATACAGGCGCACGGTGTCTTCCGAGCCATAGGTGGCGTTGGCTGCGATGTTCAGCTCCTCGGACGGCTCGCGGCTGATGAACTCGATCGTGCCACCGAGGTTCGAGCTGCTGGCGGTGCTGAGCGCGCCGGCGCCCTGCGAGACGCGGGTGACGGCAATGTTGTCGGAGATGGTGGCGCGGCTGATGTGGAGGCCGTTGGTGTTGCCGTAGCTCATGTCGCCGAGCGGCAGGCCATCGAGGGTGAAGCCAAGCTGGTTTTGGTTGAAGCCCCGTAGCGTGATCCGGGTGGACCATTCATAGGCGCCAAACGGGTCTGCCGACTGGAAGTTTACCCCCGGCAGCCGCTCGATCGCCTTGAAGGGACTGGAGCCGGGGGCCTGCAGCCGGATTTGTTCCTCACTGATTTCGGCAACCTGGCGGGTTTCGCCGCGGCCGAAAACGGTGATCGTTTCGATCGCGTCGGCCGGGGTTTCACCGGTCGTGGGGGTGGACTGGGCAAAGGCTGGCAGCGCGGCAACGCCGGCCAGCAGGACGGCGCGAGAAAGGATGTTGAACACGAAGAGAGCCCCCTGGGTCTGGAATTGACGGGGGCGGGGTGACAGCAGCCTGTTTCGATTTCGCGTCCGGCCCATGTCAGGTCGGAGTCGGGTCGGTTAAGGAGATGTGGCGTTGCGGCGAGGCAACAGCGGGAAGGTCAGTCCTTGCCCATCTGCACGATCGTCCGCGCATCTTCGGAGAATTTCT
Organism: Sandaracinobacter sp.; assembly: GCA_041749355.1. Taxonomy (GTDB): domain Bacteria; phylum Pseudomonadota; class Alphaproteobacteria; order Sphingomonadales; family Sphingomonadaceae; genus Sandaracinobacteroides. The sequence continues at coordinate 13,567 of JBGTBK010000254.1, forward strand.
TGGCGGCGGCTTCGTCCTTGGCGGGAAGTTCCGCTGCCTGGGGCACGGCAATGCCCCGCATGGCTGCCGGGCGTTCTGCGATTGCCCGGTGCCAGCGGGCCATGTTTTCGAACGGCTCTGGGTCGACACCCGACCAGCGGGCGGTCCGCGTCCAGCACCAGTTCGCAATGTCGGCAATCGAATAGGCGCCGGCCAGCCACTCGTTGGTGGCAAGGTGCCGATCCAGCACTCCGAACAGACGCTTCACTTCCCCATGATAGCGGTCGATCGCCGGCTGGATGCGCTCCGGGAAGTAGCGGTAGAACACATTGGCCTGCCCCATCATCGGGCCGATTCCGCCCATCTGGAACATCAGCCACTGGATGACCTGGCTGCGGCCCTTGGCGTCGGCCGGCATCAGAAGGCCTGTCTTTTCGGCAAGATAGATGAGGATCGCACCGGATTCGAACACGGCAAACCCATCGTCCATGATCACGGGGATACGCCCGTTGGGGTTCATCGCCAGGAATTCCGGGGTCTTCTGCTCGCCCGCCATCAGGCTGATCGGGTGCACGGTGTAGGGCAGCGCCATTTCCTCCAGCGCAACCGAGACCTTGTAGCCGTTGGGTGTTGGCGAGGTGTAGAGTTCGATCATGCCGGGCCTTTCCTTCTGCGGCGCCGACACTAGTGCAGGGAATTGGTAGCGCGAAAGCCTCAAAACCGGGAGCAGGGGATAACACAGCGCGAGTTCAGGCTGAATCGGCGCACCCGTCTGCTGGCTGCTTCGATGCGATTGGCGGTTGGGCCCTATGCTTCCTGCCGATCCGGGGCGACGGGCTGCCTCTGGTCCGTCACGACCAGATTGCAGGCTGCGCAAGCCTCGCCACCACGCTGGCTGAACCAGCGGCAGCTGGCGCGCAGGAAGCAGCGGGGCAGGGTGGCCACGGCCTCTTCCCGGCCGGTTTCGGCGAGCACGCGCTCGATCACGCCGCAACCAGTCCCGGTCCATTGCGCGCAGCGGCCTTCCTGGCAGGCTCCGGCAAAGCGGAAGCGCTGCTCGGGCGGGCCGTTTGCTGCAATCGAGTCGACGAATTGCTGCGAAACCGCGAGCGGCGTGCCGAGCCGTTCGACCTGACCATTGACCACGCGGCCATAGAGCAGGTTTCCAGGCTCGGCGCGCGCACTCGGGCACGCCAGTCCAGCTTCAGGTCCAATGCTCAACTGAAGTCTCAGAGACCAGCGGTGAACTGCTCGAACTGCTTGATATTCTCATCAAGTCCGGGGAGAATTGCCCGGTCCTTGATCGTCTTGATCCAGATGCCGTACCAGCGCGGGTCGCGTATCCGGACCGGGTCGAAAACGGCAAAAGGCTCGGTCATGACCGAATCCATCTTCGCGATTTCGCCCAAGGCTGCGGTCTGCAGTGCATTGCTGATCCGCCGCTTTGCTGCTTCGTCCAGTTTCAGGTCGCCCAGATCGACGACAAATCGATTGCTCATGCTGCGCCTCCTTCTGTTGGGCCAGAGCCACAGGCTCTGCCCATTCCAACCCCAGGAAGATGGTTAACATCCTTGGGTTCAAAGGGCTTGGAGGAATCCGACAGAATTTGCCGGAAGATGTGGCAGGCTTTCTGTCGCCACAAAATACAGGTCTAAATTCAGGCTTTTGGGTGAAAGTGTGCGTAAATTGCCTCTGCAGTGGCCTGGTTGATTCCGGGCGCCTTCAGCAGGTCTTCCAATGGTGCGCCCTTCACGGCTCGCGCGGTTCCGAAGTGCATCAGCAGCGCTTTCTTCCGCGCAGGGCCGATGCCGGGCACTTCGTCTAGGGTCGAAACCGTCAAGGCCTTGCTGCGTTTGCTGCGGTGCGCGCCGATCGCGAAGCGGTGGGCCTCGTCGCGCAGGCGCTGCAGGAAGAACATCAGCGGATCGTTCGGCGGCAGGGTTCGCTCCGAGCCGTCGGGGAAGTGGAACACCTCGCGCCCGGCGTTGCGGTCCGGCCCCTTTGCCACCCCGACCAGGGGAACACCCTCCACCTCGAGCGCGGCAAGCGCTGCCGCAACGGCTGAAACCTGTCCCTTGCCGCCATCGATCAGCAGCAGGTCCGGCCAGTCCTCGCCGCCATCCGGGGCTTCGGCTTGCAGCCGCGCAAAGCGGCGGGTCAGCATCGCCTTCATCATCGCGAAGTCGTCGCCGGGGGTCAGATCGGCCGACTTCATGTTGAACTTGCGATACTGCGACCGGGCAAATCCCTCCGGCGTCGCAACGACCATAGCGCCAAGCGCATTGGTTCCCTGGATGTGGCTGTTGTCGTAGATCTCGATTCGCTCGGGTGTTTGCGAAAGCCCCAGGAACTCGGCCAGCGCCTCCAGATTGCGGCGCTGGGTGGTCGACTCCGCAAGGCGGCGGTCGATCGCATCGCGGGCATTGCGTTCGGCCTGTTCGACCAGACGCTTCATATGGCCCCGCTGCGGGACCTTTATCTCCACCCGGTGCCCAGCGGACTCCGCCAGCGCTTCGGCCACAAGCTCCTGCTCCGGGATCGCGCGATCGAGAAGGAGGCTCCGCGCGGGTGCAAGATCGGCGTAGAACTGGCCCAGGAAGGCCGCGAGGATCTCGGGCTCGGGAACGTCCCCGACATGCGACGGAAAGACTGCGCGGTGGCCCCAGTTCTGGCCGCCACGGATGAAGAAGACCTGCACGCAGGCAACCCCGTCGCGAGTCGCAATCGCGATCACGTCGGCATCGATGCTGTCTGTCTCGGCGTTGATCGCCTGGCTGCCCTGGATAGCGGTGAGGGCCCGCAGGCGGTCGCGCAGCACGGCTGCGATTTCAAAATCCTGCGCAGCGGCTGCTTCGGCCATTCGCTCGCCCAGCTTTTTCTGCACCTGCTGGCTGCGGCCGTTCAGGAAGCTGCGCGCGTCCTCGACAAGTTCGGCATAGCCCTCCGTGTCGATCCGGCCGGTGCAGGGGGCCGAACAGCGACGGATCTGGTGCAGCAGGCAGGGCCGGGTCCGGTTGGCCATGTAGCTGTCGGTGCAGGACCGCAGCAGAAAGACCTTCTGCAGCGCATTCAGCGTGGTGTTCACCGACCCGGCAGATGCAAAGGGCCCGAAATATTGGGTTTGCGGCCGGCGGGCGCCGCGGTGCTTCGACAGGCGCGGAAAGTCCGTGCTTTCGTCCAGCGCGATGAACGGGAAGCTCTTGTCGTCGCGCAGCAGCACATTGTAGGCCGGGCGGAAGCGCTTGATCAGCTGCGCTTCCAGCAGCAGCGCCTCGGCTTCCGACCGGGTGACCACGATTGTCATGCTGCGCGTCTGTGCCACCATCCGCTGCAGGCGCCGCGGCAAGCGGGCCACCTGCGTGTAGTTGGCAACACGGTTCTTCAGCGTCTTGGCCTTGCCAACGTACAGCACCTGCTCGTTGCCATCGAGCATGCGATAGACACCGGGCTCTGCCGGAAGCGTTTTCAGCGTATTGCGAATAGACGCAACGCCTGCGTCGATATCCGGCCGGCTGCCGGTTACCGCATAGGTCGCGGCCTCCTCGGCAAAGCGATCCGGGCTTCCGGGCAGTTGAGGGGCGGGCGGTCTGGCCATCGTGCCCCCGATATGGGGCGCGATGGTTCGCTGCAACAGCCGCTACAACCGCTGCTGTGCCCTTTGCCCGGGTCAGCCGCGCAGAAGCGTGATGCTCAGCCGCCGGTTGCGGGGATCGAAGGGGTTGTCCGGGTTCATCGGCTCGGTGTCCGCGACCCCCTCCAGCCGGGCGAAGCGGCTTTCGGGCACCCCGGCCTGCAACAGTGCGACCCGCGTGGCTTCGGCCCGGGCAGCCGAAAGCGTCCAGTTGTTTTCCGATGCCTGTCGGCCGGTGCCTGTGAAAGGCTGGGAATCGGTATGACCGCGGATGGCGATCTTTTGCGGCAGCCCGTCGATGGTTTCGGCAACCAGCTGGATCAGGCGTCGCGCGCGCGGGTCCATCTGGTTGGTTCCGCTGGAGAACATCGAATAGTCGGCCTTGTCGATCAGCTCGATCCGCAGCCCTTCGGGTGTTTTCGACAGGCGCACCTGCCCCAACAGATCTTTCAGGCCCGGGTCCTGCACCATTCGCCGGCGCAGTTCCGCTTCGACCTTTCGGAGTTGCCCGTCGTCGGACAGGGCCGGTGCGCGGGCACCGTTCGCAGCCTGGAAGGGCGCCGTCGGGACCACGCCTGCGCGCTTGGCATGGGCGGCAATTCCGTCCGGCTCCTCGACGGAGCAGCCCTGCAGCAAGCCGTTCGATCCGCCCGAGGTGGTCGACTCCATGATGGTCGGGGCGAAATAGTCTGCCAGACCCTTGCGCTTGTCTTCGTCGGTTGCCCCAAGCAGCCACATCAGCAGGAAAAAGGCCATCATCGCAGTCACGAAGTCGGCATAGGCGACCTTCCACGCGCCACCATGGTGGGCGGCATGGCCCTTGGCCTTCACCTTCTTGATCAGGATCTCCGGCTCGGGAAGCGGCCCCATTGCGGTCATGTCACTTGCCTCTCAGCCCTTCGAACACCTCGGTAAAGGCGGGCTGGTTTGCGGGGCGAATAGCCGTGCGCGCGGTTTCCAGCACGATCGGCTGGGGCTGGTTGCGAAGCGAGGACAGGATCACGCGGCGCACCACCTGGTAGATCTCGGCGTCTGCCTCCAGGATGGACTTCAGCCGGGTGGCCATCGGCCCGACCATGCCATAGGCCAGCAGCACGCCAAGGAAGGTCCCGACAAGCGCGGAACCGATCATGCCGCCGAGCACGGACGGGGGTTGGTCGATGGAGCCCATGGTCTTCACCACCCCCAGAACGGCAGCGACGATCCCGAGGGCTGGAAGGGCATCGGCGAGCGACTGCAGCTGCTCGGCCGGCCGCAGGGTGCGGCCGTCCTCCAGCATCAGGGTGAGGGCAGAGTCTGCAGCGATGCTGACGGAGGCGACCTTGCCCGATGCGCCATCGGCGCCCTCCACGGTTCGCCCGATCCATTGCGGTGCGGTGCTGCGGGCGTCTGCGCCGGCCAGTTGCGCAAGCCGGTCCAGCTTTTCGTTCGAGCTGTTGATCCCGGAGACGGTCGAGAATTGGGCGAGTTGGGCGACAAAGGCCTCATTGTCCATCGGACTGAGCGGGTCCTGGTTTTTCAGCTGGGTGATGAGAAGCGTCAGGAAATCGGCCTCTCCGAAGCTTTCGCGGGGTTCGGCAGCCTGTGCAGGCGTTGCCGCCCGCAACCCCAGCGAGGCAGGATCGAAGGCGCTCACCGGCCAAGCCTCAGCGTCTCGAGGGTCAGCGACTTGGCCGTTTCCAGAACCTCGATGTTGTTGCGATATTGGCGGGAGGTTTCGACCACCTCCACCAGCTCGGCGTTGGGATCGACTGCCGCCACATGGACATAGCCTTCGGCGTCGGCGAGAGGGTGACCCGGCTCGTGCCGGCGTTGCGGCGCAACATTGGCCTGCACCACGCCAAGCACCGAAACACTCGCTCGTCCGGTGCGCCCTTCATACTCCGTGCCGAACACCGGCTTCAGCGGGCGATAGGCGGTCTCGGCCGAGGAGGCGATTGCACCCGCGTTGGCAAGGTTCGAAGCCGAACTGTTCAGCCGCACCAGCTGGGCCGACATGGCCCTGCCTGCAATGTCGAATAGTCCCAATGCCATGGTCATTCTCCCTTCAGGGCCGAGGTCAGGCCCTGGATGCGGCTGTTCAGCAGACCCAGCGTCGATCGGTAGCGAAGCGCGGTTTCCGCGAACTGCAGTTGCTCGGTTGCAAGCTCGACCGTGTTGCCGTCGAGCGAAGGCTGCAGCGGCTGCCGGTAGCGAATGGCCGGTCCGTCACCTGGGCCGGTGTTGGGGGGTGCGATGTGGCCAGAATTGGTTCGCATCAGGCCGACGCCGCCTTCGTTTGACAGGGCGGCTGCGAAATCCAGATCCCGCGCCTTGTAGTTCGGCGTTGCGGCGTTCGCGATGTTGGAAGCGATCAGGCCCAGGCGTTCGCTGCGCAACTGCAGCGCCTGGCCGTGCACGCCGAAGAACTGGTCCAACCGGTCCACGCTCTGTTGTCTCCTTGCCCGTGCAGCAGGACGCCGCCCGGTCAGCCAAGCAAGGGGCGTGCCAAACCCGGGAAAGGCGCGTTTGCAGCGACAGCAGCTGGGAAGCGGCACGGATGTGCCGGATCGGCGGCACACGGGCGGCACAGCTGTGCCGGCAAGCAGTCGATGCGGCAGGTCTGTCCCAAGCGCGACGGACTGGCACGGCTGTTGCACCGCGAAAGTGACTGCCCCTGACCGGAGGACTGATCCATGCATTCCGCGAAACCAGCCATTGCGCTCTTGTCCGTGCTGCTGTCGGCCCCAGCGCAGGCCCAGCAACAGGCACAGGCCCAGCCCAAGGCTCAATCCAAGACTTTGGCGCTCGGACAGGGGGCCGAGCAGTTCGCCGGCACCTCCGTTGCAGTCGATGACAGGTTGCGGGCGCGGACCTGTGCCGCGCCCGGGGGGTACAGCTTTGCCTGGGCCGGCCCTGACGCGCGGGCGGTCGAGGCAAGATGCGCTGCCAATTTCGAGCGCCTGGTGCTCCCGCTTCTGGCTCGGGACGCCGAAGCGACGCGGTTGAAGCGGGGCGACAGCGTTCAGGCCGAAGCGCTGGGCCAGGGATTTCGCCTGTCGGTCGCGGCAGTTGCCGAAAATGCCGGGCGTGATGGCAGCGTGATCCTGCGGAACAGCCGCAGCGGGCAGCGGTTTGCGGCCAGACTGGACCCATCCGGGCGGATAATCGTGTCGAACCGCGAAAATTAACGCTAAACGTTTTCCAACGCGTGGCGTGACGGTCTCATCGGTTGCCCTTCAAGCAGCCTTTCCTAGGGGAAATGCCCGGTGAAGCGTCACGGGGGGCCCACGGAAAAGGGTGAAATTGGTTAATCGAAACATGGCCGATAGCCCCGCTTCTGGGGCCACAAAGTGGGCCAATGGTTCAGGAACGGACGACAGATGGTGGATTCAGTTTCGGGCAATTCCGCAGTCGGCACGGCGCGGCTGTCACTGCAGCTCGCAAGTGGCCGGGATCCGGTCGACGGCAAGCCCGGCGCAGTCGAGCAGGGCAGGGCGCTCGACGTCCGCAAGGCTGATGGCGGGTCCGCCATGGTGACCAGTGCGGGCCGCGCCGCCGTCCGCGACATGGCAGCAGAGCCTCCCATCGACAGCGCCCGTGTCGCCGAGCTGCGCGCTGCTATCGCAAGCGGAAGCTACCGCATCGAGCCAGAGAAGATCGCTGACGCCATGCTGCGCTCGGAAACGGGCCTTTTCGACAGCTGAGACATCAGCCGACGTCGACCTGCTCGCCATCGTCGAGCTGAAACCCCGGCAGCTGGAATCGCTCTGGCAGGGGTGACACAACCTCGATCCATTCGCCTGACTGCGGCTCGGCAAAGGCCAGCCCGCGGGCGTGCAGCATGAGCCCCAGAGGGTCGCCACGCCCATAGACCGGATCGCCCAGCAGCGCCGTGTCCGCCCCCAGCAGGCCGACATGCACCCGTATCTGGTGCGTCCGCCCCGTCTCCGGCCGGAACTCCACCAGCGCGAGAGCTCCCCCGCCGACCCGATCCGCCGCCAGCGGGTCGCAGCCGCCTTGCCTGCAGGGTCGACCACCATCCGCCATCCGGCCTCCTTCGTGGACTGCTTCATCAGCGGCGCCACGATCCGGCCCTCCTCGCCGTCAAAGCGACCCTCCACCCACGCCCAGTAGCGCTTCTCGACTGCGCCGGCCGCAAACGCCTGAGACAGGGTCCTGAGCGCGCTCTGCCGCCGCGCCAGCAGCAAACACCCGGACGTGTCGCGGTCCAGCCGATGCACCGGCTGCGGCACCACCCCGTGGCTTGCCAGCGCGGGCAGCAGATCCTCCAGGCTCTCGGGCGTGCGCGGCCCCGGGTGCACGGCCAGCCCAGCCGGCTTGTCGATCACCAGCCAGGTCTTGCCTTCGGCCAATATGGAGGGAGGGGTAACGCGATCTGCCATGAACTTGCTGTCGTTTAACCCCTTCCGGTGCCGGCCGTGAAGGCGGATCGAGGCTTCGACCTTGAGGCTTCCGGGGGCTTATCCCCATAGCTTGAACGAGGATCAGCACGATGACCATCATCAACACCAACCTTGCGGCCATGAAGGCGCAGAATGGCAACCGGATGGCCCAGATGGGCCTCGACAACGCCATGGAGCGGCTGTCGACGGGCCTGCGCATCAACAGCGCCAAGGACGACGCCGCCGGCCTTGCCATCTCCCAGCGCATGACCGCCGATGTCCGCGGCCTGTCGGTCGCGATCCGCAACGCCGGCGACGGCATCAGCCTTGCGCAGACCGCCGAAACCGCGATGGGCGAAGTCACCAACATGCTGCAGCGCATGCGCGAACTGTCGGTCCAGGCCGCCAACGGCACCATTTCTGCCGACGACCGCCAGGCCCTGCAGGCCGAAGTGACCCAGCTTGTCAGCGAAATCGACACGGTCGCCACGCGCACCAGCTTCAACGGCATCCGCTTGCTCGACGGCTCGTCGAACAAACTCTCGCTGCAAACGGGCTCGCGCGCCGGGCAGACGGTGCAGCTGGCCATCGGCTCGGCCCGCGCCGGCGATCTCGGCA
>JBGTBK010000255.1:0-2224 GCA_041749355.1 Sandaracinobacter sp.
GCGGGACCGTGCGGGCTGCCCGCGTGCATCTGGCAGCCGCCCGCGACGGGGAAAAGGCGCTTGAGCGAAGCACCGCCGACGGGCGACACGGGCTGTTCACGGCAGCGCTGGTCGATGCCGCTGCGGCAAATCCCGGCGCAACCTATGGCGAGTTGATGCAGATGGTTCGTGCACGCGTGCAGGGGCAGGTGCCGGTGGGCGAAGGACCGCTTGCCACCACGCGGTTCCTGGGGCGGGCGACGGCGACCGACGCGCGGCTGCTGACAGCCGAAGTTTCGGCGGATTCGCTGTTGCTGTTCGATGGCGCGCTTTCGGGGGTCCGGGTTGGCTCGGGGTTTCGCCTGCACCGAACGGTGGCCGATGCGCTGGCCGGCAAGGGACCGCTTGGCGTGGCCCGGGTGGTGGAGGCAACGGCACAAGGCGCGCGGCTTGCGCCCGTTCCTGCCGGGCTGGAACCGGGCGAGCTGGTGCAGGCGCTGGAGGTGGCGCGGGGCGTGGATGACAAGCCGCTGACGGTGCGATTTGAGGGTGTGAACGACGCCGAGGCCCAAAAGGCGCTGGCGGGGCTCGAGGCTGTTTCCGCCGTGACCGGGCCAGCCGACCTTGTGATTGCGCGGCGGAACAACTTGCTGCTGCTGGAACAAGGAGATGGCACGCGGATTTCCGATCTGTCGCGGATCAGCGCAGCCGACGACGCAACCCGCATGGCCGAGGCGTTGCGGCGGGCCGCCAATGCAACTGCGCTGCTCCGGCTTCCGCACAAGCCAAGCCAAAAGCGGCTCGGCCAGCTTTCGATGACGACCGACAGATGTTCCGATTGTCGGGTGCAGCGCAGCGTGGACGACCCCCAAGGCGCGATGGTTGCTGCTGGCGATCGATTCAAGCTGCTTGTGGAAAGCAGGACCGACAAGACTGTCTATCCCTATCTGTTCGAAGTGACTCCGCAATTCGGAATCACCCGCCTTTATCCGCCGGGAAGCGCCTCGGAGGAGCTCCGGCGTGACCAGTTTTTCTATGTCGGCGATGCGGTTCGCGCCGCGCGGCCCGGCGAGTTCCGTCTGGTGCTGATCCTGAGCGAGGTGCCGCTGGCGGCCGGGCCGCTGGAGCAGGGAAGCCTTCCAAGAGCGGGTGGGTGCGACGGCGACCATGCGCTGGCGCGGCTGCTGTATGCGGCAAGCCGGGGCGCGCGGGCAGCCGAAGCGCTTCCGGAAGGGGATTTCGATGTGGTGACCGTGCCCGTGACGATCGGGGCGGCAGGCGGGGAGACGGGTCGATGAGACGCTGGTCCATTCTGGCGGCAACAGCGGTTGCAGCAATCGCACTTGGGGCGGCCGGGCCCGGTTGGGCGCAGCGGCCGGTGGCCAGCAATGTGGCGCCGCCGCCTTCCGAAGCGCCGATGCCAGAGACTGACGGCGAGGCTGACGGCGAGGCTGAGGGCTATCGGATCATAAATGGCCGCAACGCGCAGGCTGAGGAACTGCCCTTCCAGGTCCAAATCTTCTATCTGGAGCCCCCGGCGCCAGAGCCGGGGAAGCCACCTGTTCCGCGCTGGCAGCTGGCGCATGTCTGTGGTGGTGCGCTGATCGCGCCGCAATGGGTGCTGACGGCTGCGCATTGCTTCTTTCCGAAGGGTGGCAGGCTGCCGGGTGAGACGAATCTGCCGCCGCAGCCCGCAAAGTGGTTCGCGGTGCGCGCAGGATCCGTGCTGATCACCGATGCGGCGCAAGACGGGATCGAAGTGCCAGTGGCGAAGCTGTTCGTAAATCCTGGCTATGTGCCGTGCAAAGGTTGCCCGCCAATTGGACGCACGGCGAAGAGCCCGGCCCATGCGACAGAGTTTACCCACGACATCGCGCTGGTCCGACTGGCCCGTCCATTGCCGGTTTCGGACAAGATAAGTCCTGTGCGGCTGCTGTCGCCATCGCAAGGCCTGTCGCTGTCGCCCGGGCGCGAGGTGATTGCTTCGGGCTGGGGTCTTGCCAGCAACGCAACGGCAACCGAAGTGGACGTTCTGGGCATTGCCCGCGAGCGGGCAGGCAACTCCTCTATCCGGGCCAAGTCTGAGCCGATCCTGCAGGTGGCCAACCTGGAGACCGTGCCCTGCACCGGGGAAGGCGTGCTGCCCACCCACTTCTGTGCCGGCGGCCGGGACGGAGCCGACACCTGCATGGGCGACAGCGGTGGCCCGCTGGTGATACCGCGCCCCGGCGGCGCGGTGCTGGTC
>JBGTBK010000256.1:0-4216 GCA_041749355.1 Sandaracinobacter sp.
CGCGCGGTGGCGGCGCTGCCCGATCCGCCTGACCATCTGCTGATCGACGGCAATCTTGTGCCGCAGGGCGCACCCTGCGGGGCGACAGCCCTCGTGAAGGGCGATGCCCTGTGCGTGTCGATTGCCGCGGCGTCCGTCATCGCGAAGGTGACGCGCGACCGGATCATGGTGGATTTGGCGCAACAGTATCCCGGCTATGGCTGGGAGCGGAACGCGGGCTACCCCACGCCCTGCCACCGCGCCGCCCTGCTGCGGCTGGGGGTGACCCCTGCACATAGGCGTTCGTTTCGGCCCGTCCACAACATCTTGTATCAAGAAGTTTCAATAACCCCTTGATTCAAATAGTGTTTGACGGCGAATCGGCGTTCCCCCATCCTTTGGCCAAAGAAACGGCCGCAGGGCCGGGGGCAAAGGCACAAGATGACCAGGACACCGCGGCCGGAAGCACCGCTTCCGCTGAACCAGATACTTGCGGGCGACTGCATCGACGCGATGAACGCCCTGCCCGAAGGGTCGGTCGATCTGGTCTTTGCCGACCCGCCCTACAATCTGCAACTGAAGGGCGATCTGCACCGGCCCGACAACAGCCTTGTCGATGCGGTGGACGACCACTGGGACCAGTTTTCCAGCTTTGCCGCCTATGACAGCTTTTCGCAGCAATGGCTGGCAGCGGCGCGCCGACTGCTGAAGCCCAACGGTGCGCTGTGGGTGATCGGCAGCTACCACAACATCTTTCGCGTCGGCTCGGCGCTGCAGGATCAGGGGTTCTGGGTGCTGAACGACGTGGTCTGGCGCAAGGCCAACCCGATGCCGAACTTTCGCGGCAAGCGGCTGACCAACGCGCACGAGACGCTGATCTGGGCCAGCCGGGATGAAAACAGCCGCTATACCTTCAACTACGAGGCGCTGAAGCAGTTGAACGACGGCGTGCAGATGCGGTCCGACTGGGTCATTCCGCTGTGCACCGGGGGCGAGCGGCTGAAGGACGCGACCGGGGCCAAGGCCCATCCGACGCAAAAGCCCGAGGCGCTGTTGCACCGCATCCTGATCGCCACGACCAATCCGGGCGATGTGGTGCTCGACCCGTTCTTCGGCACCGGCACGACCGGGGCCGTGGCCAAGATGCTGGGCCGCAGCTTCATCGGGATCGAGCGGGAAGAGATGTATCGCACGCTTGCCGCCGACCGGCTGGCCCGGGTGCGGCCCTATGACCGGTCGGCGCTGGAAACCACGGGGTCGAAGCGGGCCGAGCCGCGCGTGCCCTTCGGGGCGGTGGCCAAGCGCCTCGGCCGCCGCTTCATCGGCATCGAACGCGACGTCGACTATGCCAAGTACGCCAACGATCGCATTGCCGCGGTCACGCCGCTGCCGGCGTCGGCGCTGGAGACGCTGCGCTCGAAGCGTGCGGAACCGCGCGTGCCGTTCGGCACCATCGTCGAACTCGGCCTCGTCACGCCCGGCTCGCAACTGTTCGATTCACATGCCCGCATCCATGCCGAGGTGAAAGCCGACGGCACCCTCGCCGCCAAGGGCCGACAGGGCTCCATCCATCGCCTCGGTGCCGAGCTGCAGGGCAAGAGCGCCTGCAACGGCTGGACCTACTGGCACTTCAAGTTCGAGGGTCGCCTGCACCCGATCGACGAATTGCGCGAGGCCGCCAAACGCCACCTCGGCCTCACCGCCATGCCGAGCCTGATCGCGGCGGAGTAACCGACGTCTGGCGCGATCAGGCGCAAGCGTGGAGCAATAGCAGAGGGTGTCATCCCGGTGCTCGTCACCGGGATCCATTCCACCGCGAGCGCAACATCCGCAGCATCATGGATCCCGGCAACAAGTGCCGGGATGACAATTCGTTTCGGCCATCCGGCTTCTACCGAGGGCGGGCGTTGCCGCATTGTCGCGAGGGTTTCCCAACCCGCCGCCCCCACCGCCGCCTCAATTGCCTCCCCATCCTGCCATTTGCTACCTTGCGGCGGTCGACGCGCCATTTGGCGGCGTCGGTCCGAAGCGCACGGTCGCGCGCAGGGGGAGTGCAAGCGTCTTGTCCGAAAAGCTCGCGGCCAGCGATCTCATGGCCCATCTCGACACGGCACATCGCTGGGCGTTGTCGCCGGTCGAGACCGCGCACGACCTCGTCCGCAATCTCACTGGCGTCTACCAGTCGCTGCGCACGCTCGACATCGGCCGCTACGATCCCAAGAGCCTCGCCGACAACGCCCCACGGCTGATCGACGAGATGTTTCAGACGCGCATGGCACTGCGCGAGCGCATCGGCGATTGGCACCGCCAGGGCTTCCTCGGCATCGAGATGCAGAAGGCGCTGCGCGATGTGTTCCGCATCATGCGCTACGGCTCCGACATGCTCGGCGAAATGGCGGTCGGCTTCCGGCGGCTGCCGGCCGATGGCAAGCTGCTCACCGCCTTCACCGGGCGCGACAGCAACACGCTGGTCAATCCGCGCTTCGTCAGCGGCCACAACCTGCCGTTCAAATCCGGCGACGTGGTGATGATGCGCGGGCGCGCGCACAACAGCGCAGCTATCGCCCGCATCGGCGACATCGATTCCCAGTACAGCCACGTCGGCATCGTCTACATCGACCCGCAGGGTGGGCACTGGATGGTCGAGGTGCTGATCGAAACGGGCGGCGTCGTCACGCCGCTGCAGAACGCGCTCGATCACGGCCTCGGCCGCGCCGTCCTGTTCCGCCACCGCGATGGCGCACTCGCCGCCCGCGCCGCCTACATCGCGCACGAGCACATCAAGCATTCGCTGTCGCGCTACGGCCGTCCGGTGCTCTACGACTTCACCATGAAAATGGACGGCTACAAGCGGCTGTTCTGCTCCAAGCTCATTCGCCTCGCATTCGACAAGGCCAGCGAGGGCCGCATCAAGCTCTCGACCTTCCAGACGCGGCTCGACATGAAGAACTCGGATTTCTTCGACCGCATCGGCGTGCTGGCCCACGCCACGTTCGCGCCCGGCGACATGGAGCTGGAGCCTGATTTCGACATCGTCGCCGAATGGCAGGACTATCGCGTCACCGCGGAGCTGCGTCACCAGGACATGGTGATGGACAAGCTGTTCGAGTGGATGGACGCGCACAAGCTGACGTTCAAGGAGACGTTCCTCATCCACCTCATCGCGCTGCTCGGACGCTTCTCGGTACACCTGTCGCCGCGCATCAAGAGCATGGTTGCGGATTCGATCCCCGAAGTGCCGCCGCACATGTCGCGACGCACGATCGCGACCATCGTCATGCTGCACAAGACCGCCGAGCCGATCGTCGAGGAACTGCGCGGGCTGGAGCGCGAAAGGAACGAGCTGTTCCGCTTTCCGCTGCATCCGAGCGAGGTGCTGGAGCATCTCGAAAACTACCGCACGCGCCACGCCAACGAGGTCGGCTATCTGAGTGCGTGAAGCCAGCCGATGCGCCATTGGGGTTAGTCGCGCCTTCGCGCCGTATTCCGCCGGGGCGAGTTCGGCCGAAGCATCTGGCAGGCGTCGCGATCGGCGCGGCGCAATACGGCACTGAAGGAGCGCCTATTGCGCCCTACGGCCTGCAAGCCGGCGGGTTGCGGCGCACGACCGCCCGACGGCCACAAAGCAGCACCCCATCAACACGTTAGCAATTCAGCAACGAACGCGACGGCTGCGGCGGCCAAGCCACGCAGGACCATCGATCTCGACCCAAAATTTTTTGCGCAGATCATTTTCGAACAATGCTCAACCTGTTGGTAAGCAGTTTCGGTGCATCGTTTATTCCGAGGTCATTCAAATGTCCACTTTCGAAGGAAAAGTTAAATGCTGCATCATATCATTCTTTGCCTGGACGAGATCGAAGCCGAAATCGGCGCTTGCACAGACGAGCTCGATACGGCGGTTTGCGACCAGTTGAACACCCACGTCGCCGACATGCGGAGCATCCTCGCAGGGATGCGCCGACACGCTGCGGCGGCACCCATCCCAGCCGACAATCTGTTGCTGATCCGTGGCATCGACGCCGCGGCTGCAGCGCATCTCGCCGCCAAGGGAGCCGATCGCTTCGCCGTCATCGCCAACTGGACGGCCAGCGACATCGCGGCCCTCACCGGCGAGACCATCGAAGCCGGCCGCATCTCGCGCCAAGGCTGGATCGAGCAGGCCGCGATATTGGCGACCGGCGCGCTCACCAGCTACGCCCGCCGCGTCGGCGAGGGCGAAATCGCCTGCCTCGTC
>JBGTBK010000257.1:0-3061 GCA_041749355.1 Sandaracinobacter sp.
CGCGCGCTTCATGGTGCTCGGCGGCCAATTGGCCCGCCTGCACCGGGCGCTCGGCCAATTCATGCTCGACCGGCAGATCGCAGCCGGCTGGCAGGAAACCGTCGTGCCGCTGCTGGTGCGCGAGGAAGCCGCCTTCGGCACTGGCCAGCTGCCCAAGTTCCGCGAGGACCTGTTCCAGACCACCGACGGCCGCTGGCTGATTCCGACTGCCGAAGTCAGCCTGACCAATCTGGTGCGCGAACAGATCCTCGACGCCGAGACGCTGCCGCTGCGGCTCACCGCGCTGACCCCCTGCTTCCGCTCCGAGGCGGGTGCTGCCGGCCGCGACACCCGCGGCCTCATCCGCCAGCACCAGTTCGAGAAGGTGGAACTGGTGACGATCTGCGAACCCGACCAGTCGGAAATCGAGCATGAGCGCATGGTGCGCGCGGCCGAAGCGATCCTCGAAGAGCTGGAGCTTCCCTACCGCCGCATGCTGCTCTGCACCGGCGACATGGGCTTCACCGCCCGCAAGACTTTCGATCTGGAAGTCTGGCTGCCGGGCGCAGGCGCCTATCGCGAAATCTCGTCGGTCTCCAACTGCGGGGATTTCCAGGCGCGCCGCATGGACGCCCGCTTCAAGGTCCGCGGCGACAAGGGCACAAGCTTCGTTCACACGCTGAACGGCTCAGGGCTTGCAGTTGGCCGAACGCTGGTAGCCGTGCTGGAAAATCACCAGAATTCCGACGGCAGTGTCACGGTTCCGGAACCCCTGCGCCCCTACATGGGTGGGATCGCCGCCCTTACCCCAGCCTGAAAGTCCGCAATGCGCCTGCTCCTCACCAACGACGACGGAATCACCGCCCCGGGCTTTGCAGCGCTCGAACGCATCGCCGCCCAATTGTCCGACGACATCTGGGTTGTCGCGCCTGCCGAGGAGCAGTCGGGCGCCGGGCACAGCCTGACGCTGACCCGCCCGATCCGGGTGCGCGAACTGGGCCCCCGCCGCTTCGCCGTCGCCGGCACGCCGACCGACAGCGTGATGATGGCGCTCGGCCACCTGATGGGCGAGCTCAGGCCCGAACTCATCCTGTCGGGCGTGAACCGCGGGCCCAACATGGCCGAGGACCTCACCTATTCCGGCACAGTCTCGGCCGCGATGGAAGGCACACTCGCAGGCGTCCGCTCGATCGCGCTGTCGCAGCAGATGGCCGACTACACCCACGGCAAGGAAAGCTTCGCAGCTGCCGAGGCAACCGGCGCCGACATCATCCGCAAGGTCGCAGCCGCCGACTGGGGCGACGGCGTGCTGGTGAACATCAACTTTCCCGCGCAAGCCCAGCCGCTTGGCGTCAGGGTCACCGAACAGGGCTTCCGCGACTATGGCCATATCCGCATCGACGCCCGGGTCGATCCGCGGGGCTTTCCCTATTACTGGTTCGGCTATGGCCGCGAAGTGGAAACGCCCGGCCACCGCACAGACCTGGAAGCGCTGCACGACGGCTTCGTCTCAGTGACGCCGCTGCACCTCGATCTCACCCACCGGCCGACACTTGGCGCGTTGAAGGCAAGTCTTGAGGCTTGATCCCCAATGCATGGGGCCCATAGTTAACGACTGTCAGACTGTCGGGAGACTTTACAGCTGACGGCGTTGTCTTTCGACGCTCGTACAGATCGACTGTGTTGGCATCTTTCTTGCAAAGCTTTTCTCATTGCCCTTGATTCAGTCTTTGGCAGTGTCTTTCAGGAAGGGTTCTGACATGCGTTTCATTCTCGGCTCCACCACCTTCGCGGCCGCAGTCTTGGCAGCCAGCGCCGCTTCGGCTGCGCCTGCGGTTCCGATCACCGGCACGCTCCAAGCCGACTGGTTCACCGTCCAGGCTGGCGGTTCGGGCGACTTCCAGGCCTATTGCTGCTCGGACTTCCGCACTGACATGGTGCTCGACACGCTCGGCGACAACGGCCTCCCGGTCTTCAACACGGCCTCGGTCGGGCCCGCCGGATCCGACATCAAGGGCATCGACAGCGTGACGGGCGAACTCCAGTGGTGGACCCCCGGCCTGACCAACGGGGGAGACACCGTCACTGCAACCGGAAGCACCTCGGTGCCATTCCCGTTCGCCGACACCAGCATGTTCCCCGGCAACGGCGACGGCAGCAGCAATGGCGGGCAGGTCGGCTTCCAGACGGCCAAGCTGTTCACCAACCTGATCCTCGACACCAAGTCGGTCGTGACCTGGTCGATGAGCGCCGACGACGACGCCTGGGTGTTCATCGGCGGCAAGCTGGTCACCGGCCTCGGCGGGGTCCACAAGGTCACGGCGTCGCCCCTGGGCCAGGTCACGCTCGGCGCCGGCCAGCACGACATCATCGTGTTCTTCGCGGATCGCCACACGGTGGCTTCGTCGCTGAGCTTCAGCGCGACAGCCGCTGCCGTTCCGGAGCCCGCCACTTGGGCGATGCTGATCGCAGGCTTCGGCCTCGTCGGCTTTGCCGCCCGCCGTCGCGGCCTGCTGGCCGCCTGAAGGCACAACCGAAAGGAAGGGGCCCTGCAGCAGGCGCTGCGGGGCCCGTTCTTTTGTCTGCCAGGGAAGCGCCGCCTTCCGCGCAAACAGCAAAGGGGCGGCGAAGCCCCAGCTTCACCGCCCCTGCCGTGACGAACCTGTCCCGTGCCGGCGACTTGCCCCCGCCGACAGCCTAACCATGCACGCAGCGTGCCAATCGCCTCATTAACTATTTTATCATTATTTTTTATATATTTGATGATCTCCAGTGGAATCGGCCACGGTCTCAGGTGTAAAGAATCCCGACGAGTCTGACCCACAATGCGGTTCGTCCCGCTTCGGCGCCCCCAAGCAACCGCATGGATTCCCACCGGGCCGCAGTTGCAGTAAGGCCCCCCCGGTGCGAACAGCCTCGTCAGTCCTCATCACCTGCCTGACGCCACTGCTGCTGCTCGCCTGCTCCACGCCACAGGCGCCGCGACAGAGCCAGACGGCCTCCCGACCGCCGGCCGCAAAGCCGCCCCAGTCGGGCCCGCAAAGACAGCGCTGGCAGGCCGTGCCGGCCAAGGCCGACGGCG
>JBGTBK010000258.1:0-1811 GCA_041749355.1 Sandaracinobacter sp.
GCAGAGCGCCAGAGCCAGTCCCCAGGTCCAGCACCCGCGCCGGTGGGCGCGCCGCGAAATGGGCGATCGCTTCCGCGATCAGAGTCTCGCTGTCCGGCCGCGGCACCAGAACATCGGGCGTCACCCGGATCGAAAGGCTCCAGAATTCGCGCTCGCCCAGGATGTGCGCCACTGGCTCATACGCGCGCCGCCGGGCCAGCAATGCCTCGAACCGGCCCAGCGCGTCCGCCGCAACCGGCGCCAGCCCCACCAGCATCGCCAGCCGCTCTTCGCCAAGCACATGGGCCAGCAGAAGTTCGGCATCCAGCCGAGGAGACTCACCCGGCAAACCCGCCGCGGCCGCGCGCAGCAGCGCGTGGCGATCGGTCATGTGATGATCACCATCCGGCTCAGGGGCTCAGCCATCCAGGGCTGCCAGCCGCTCCGCCTCATCCTCGGCAATCAAGGCACTCACCAGCTCATCCAGCCCGCCGCCCTCCAGCACCTCGGGCAGCCGGTGCAGCGTCAGGTTGATCCGGTGGTCGGTAACCCGCCCTTGCGGGAAATTGTAGGTGCGGATCCGCTCGCTGCGGTCGCCACTGCCAACCATCGCCTTGCGGTCGGCCGATCGCGCACTCGCCAGCTTCTCCCGCTCCAGCTCATACAGGCGGCTGCGCAGCACCTTCATGGCCTTCGCCTTGTTCTTGTGCTGGCTCTTCTCGTCCTGCTGGCTCACCACCAGACCCGTCGGCAGGTGCGTGATCCGGATCGCCGAATCGGTCGTGTTCACGCTCTGCCCGCCCGGCCCCGACGAGCGGAACACATCGATGCGCAGATCCTTGTCGTCGATCTGCACATCCACCTCTTCCGCCTCGGGCAGCACGGCCACAGTCGCCGCCGACGTATGAATCCGCCCCTGCGCCTCGGTCGCTGGCACCCGCTGCACCCGGTGCACCCCGCTCTCGAACTTCAGGCGGGCGAACACCCCTTCGCCCTGCACCCCCATCACGATTTCCTTGAACCCGCCCAGCTCGGCGGCCGACGCGCTCATCGTCTCCACCCGCCAGCCACGAAGCTCGGCATAGCGCTGGTACATGCGCGCCAGATCGCCCGCGAACAGCGCCGCCTCGTCGCCCCCGGTTCCGGCCCGGATTTCCAGGATCGCCGGCTTCGCATCCGCCGAATCCTTCGGCAACAGCTTCAACGCCAGCGCCCGCTCGGCCTCGGGCAGCCGCGCCTTCAGTTCAGGCAACTCCTCGGCCGCCAACGCCCGCATCTCGGCATCGCCCGCGGCGTCACTTGCCAACGCCTCCAGCTCAGCCACCTCCAGCCGCATCGCGATCACGGCCCGCGCGGCGTCGGCCACCGGAGTCAGCTCGGCATAGTCCTTGGACAGCGCCACAAAGCGCGAAGGCTCCAGCGCCGGGTTCGACATCTCCGACGACAGCGCCTCATGCCGCTGCACGATCTGCGCAAGACGCTGGTCGGCCAGCAGCATCAGAGCCTCGCCTTCAGCGTCGCAACCAGGTCGCCGCGCGCCACATGCCCCTGCGTCCCGTCGCCCAGGTCCTTGCAGGTCACCCGGCCCTCGGCCAGCTCGTCCTCGCCCAGGATCAACGCAATGCGCGCGCCGCTACGGCCGGCCCGCTCCATGCGCTTCTTCATGTTGCCGCGAAACGCCTGTTCGGCCGAAATCCCGGCCGCCCGCAATTCCGCCAACAGGGCCGTTGCAGCCGCTTCGGCCGCCTCGCCCATCGGCACGACAGCCACATCAACCGTCGCCGCAGCCGGCTCCCCGCACAGCATCATCAGCCGCTCGATCCCGCCGGCCC
>JBGTBK010000259.1:0-14878 GCA_041749355.1 Sandaracinobacter sp.
GCAGGCTGGCGGCTGGATCGCGCGCTGGCCGCGGCCATTCCCACCCTGTCGCGCGAACGGCTGAAGGCGCTGGTGAATGCCGGCGAGGTGACGGTCGACGGCCGGCAGGAGCGGGACCCTGCGCGCAAGATGAAGGGCGGCGAGGCGGTCAGCGTTTGCGTGCCGGCGCCGCGCCCATCAGAGGCTGTCAGCCAGGACATCCCCCTCGATATCCGCTTCGAAGACGAGCATCTGCTGGTCGTCGAGAAGCCGGCGGGCCTTGTGGTGCATCCGGCGGCCGGCAATCTCGATGGTACGCTGGTGAACGCGCTGCTGCATCATTGTGCCGGGCGGCTTTCGGGCATCGGCGGGGTTGCGCGGCCTGGCATCGTGCATCGCATCGACAAGGACACGTCTGGCCTGCTGGTCGTCGCCAAGACCGACCGGGCGCACGCGGGGCTGGCGGCGCAGTTCGCGAAACACACGATCGGGCGGCGCTATCTGGCCGTTGTCGCCGGCCTGCCGACGCCGCCGGCCGGCCGGATCGAGGCGAACCTCGCCCGGTCGGAGGCCAACAGGCAGAAGATCGCGGTGGTGACGCCGCCGAAGGGCCGGCATGCGATCACGCATTACCGGGTGCTGGAGCCGTTGAAGGGTGCAGCGCTTGTGGAATGCCGGCTGGAGACGGGGCGGACCCACCAGGTGCGCGTGCATATGGCGCATATCGGCCATCCGCTTCTGGGGGATCCGGCCTATGGGCAGGGACGGCAGGCCGAACTGTGCAGGCGGCTGGGCTTTGCCCGCCAGGCGCTGCACGCGGCCGATCTGAAATTCGAGCATCCGATCACCAAAGAAATGCTGACGTTCGAAAGTGTCGCACCCCCTGATATTCAGGAACTGCTAATCGCCTTGCGGGCTTGATGAGCTGCAAGGTGTGGAGACCCGTATGACCAAGAGCAATCTGCCCGCCACGATTCCGGCGCTGGGCCCCGACGCCAGCCTCAACCGCTATCTGTCGGAGATCCGCAAGTTCCCGCTTCTGGCGCCGGAAGAGGAATATATGCTCGCCAAGCGCTGGCAGGAGCATCAGGACCCGGCGGCTGCGACCAAGCTGGTCACCTCGCACCTGCGGCTGGTTGCCAAGATCGCCATGGGCTACCGCGGCTATGGCCTGCCGGTGGCCGAGCTGATCGCCGAGGGCAATATCGGCCTGATGCAGGGCGTGAAGAAGTTCGAGCCTGAGCGGGGCTTCCGCCTTGCGACCTATGCGATGTGGTGGATCAAGGCCTCGATCCAGGAATATATCCTGCGCAGCTGGTCCCTCGTGAAGATCGGCACCACGGCGGCGCAGAAGAAGCTGTTCTTCAACCTGCGGCGGATGAAGGGCAAGCTGAACGCCATCGAGGACGGCGACCTGCACCCGGACGATCTTAAGAAGATCGCGACCGACCTCGGCGTGACCGAGGACGAGGTGACGTCGATGAACCGGCGGATGGCGAAGGGCGGGGACACCAGCCTGAACGCGCCGCTGCGCGAGGACGGCGAGGGCGAATGGCAGGACTGGCTGGCCGACGACGGCCCCACCCAGGACGTGCTGACGGCGGACAAGGAAGAGGCCGACATGCGGCACGCGCTGCTGGGTGAGGCGATGCAGGCCCTGAACGACCGCGAGCGCCACATCCTGACCCAGCGCCGGCTGGTGGAAGACCCCCAGACGCTGGAGGATCTGAGCCAGGAGTATGACATCAGCCGGGAGCGGGTGCGGCAGATCGAGGTGCGGGCGTTCGAGAAGCTGCAGAAGGAGATGGTTCGGCTGTCGCGCGAAAGGCGACTGATCGAGGCATGAGCCTTGGCGATGACGGTGCACACGACATGTTAATGGCGCCGTAAACTGTAAAAACTTTTGACAGGGTTTTTCCGACTTTCTGCTGAATCCATGTTGTTTCCCTATGGCGCCACTGCCTGGCATGAATCATGCACAGATGTGGGGGTGTGCGTTCAATACCCACTGGGGAGACTATCATGCTGAAGCTTATCGTTGCAGCGGCTGCGGCCGCAGTCGCACTTCCGACCCTTGCCGCGCCGACCCTCATCACGTCGGATGCTGGCTACACTGGCCGCGGACTCGATCTCGGTGCCTTCGCCAATGGCAGCTACAATTTCACGTTCGGGCCGATCAATGTCGACGGGTTTACCTTCACCGCGGCGCCGGGCGGCGGCAGCTTTCCAGTCGGCGGAAACAGCGGCCTGGGCTCTGTTGTCGGTCAGGGCAGTTATGGCCTTGCCGCAAATGGCAGCTTCGGTGGCGACGCCGTCTATATCGGCGTCGATTCCGGCACGGGCTATGCACAACTGCTTGGAACGACCGGCTACAGCCAGATGGGCTTCTTCATCAACTATGCACCTGGCGTCGGCGACCCGGCGACATTCTGGACTCTGGATTCCGACGGCAATGTCATCGATTCGTTCGACATTACTGCGCTGGCGCCGGTTTCGACTCCCAACGGCTTCAACCAGTTCGCTTTCCGCGGTGTTGCCTATGACGATGACACCAAGATCTACGGCATGCGGTTCGGCGGCAACTACCTCCTCCTGACCGGCACGGCCGACGGGGTTCCCAACCCCACGCCAGGCATTCCCGAACCCGCGACCTGGGCCATGCTGATCCTGGGCTTCGGCCTGGTCGGCTCGGCCATGCGTCGTCGCAGGAACATGGTGGCTGCGGCCTGACAAACCTGCCCGGCAGCGTCGTCTGCCGGAAGCCCGCAAGATAATGCCCGGGCGCTGCCAAGCGTCCGGGCATTGGCTTGTCGGGTCGCGAGCCTTCCGGGAGATCCTGACCAGCTTGTTGCTCTGCAGGCTCGGCCGCCAGCCGCGCTAACCCGCGAATCCGCCGTCCGCTAGGAAGGCGAGCTCGTCGTCGGTGCTGTCCCGACCAAGAACCGCGTTTCGATGCGGAAACCGCCCGAAGCGGGCGATGATGTCGCGGTGAACAACTGCGTAGCGCAGATAATCCTCGCGCAAGGGGGCGCACAGCGCGACGCAGCGTTCCTGCAAGGCCAGGTCCTCGGCATGCTCGAAGGGCAGATAAGCGAAGACGCGGACATCTTCAGACAGCGCGAGGTGGTGGCCGGCGGCGATGGCGGCTTCGGCCGCTGCCACCGCCTTCGCATCGGTCTCGAACATGCGCGGGCTTTCGCGAAAGCAGTTCCGCGGGAACTGGTCGAGCAGGAGGATCAGCGCCAGCGCACCGTCCGGGCTCTCCAGCCAGCCGTCCCGTTCGCCGCGCGCGGCTGCCTCATGGGCCGAGAGGAAGCGGGCGCGGAACTCAGCATCGAAGGACTCGTCCTTGCGGAACCAGGCCGCTTCGCCGGCTTCGCGCCAAAAGGCGATCACGTCTGTAACAGTTGTCATGCGATCCCCACCACCTTGTGCGTCTGAAGGCTCAGCCGCCATTTCGGATTCTGCAGGCACCACCCGATCGCTGCCTGGATATTCTCGGCCTGAGCAACCCCGTCCATCGGCTGGACGAAGAAATGCCGGAAGTCCCAACCTTCCACCGCATCGGGCATCAGGGCGGATTGGGGGAACACCAGCTTCAGCTCGTCGCCTGAGCGCTGGACGGTTTCGGCGCCGGCCTTGGGGCTGATGCAGAGCCAGTCGATTCCCGGCGGGGCGGGGACGGTGCCGTTCGATTCCACGGCGATGCGAATTCCCCGGGCGTGGAGGGCGTCGATCAGCGGGGTGTCGAGCTGCAGCAGGGGTTCGCCGCCGGTGCAGACGACGAGCCGGTTCACTTCCGATGGGCCCCAGCAGGCAAGCACCGCGTCTGCCAGCGCCTCGGCATCGGCGAACTTGCCCCCGCCCTCGCCGTCCGTTCCGACGAAATCTGTATCACAAAACTGACAGATGGCCTTGGCGCGGTCGGCCTCGCGCCCTGTCCAGAGGTTGCAACCGGCAAAGCGGCAGAAAACCGCGCGCATGCCCGTCTGCGCGCCCTCGCCCTGAAGCGTCAGGAACAGCTCCTTGACGGCGTAGCTCATGCGTAAACTGTGGGGTCCCGGACCCCAGCCTCGGCGAAACCCTTTTGCCGCAGCCGGCACGAATCGCAGCGGCCGCAATGCTTGCCGTCAACCGTCGGGTCATAGCAGGACCAGGTCATTCCGATGTCCAGCACCTCGGCCGCCGCGGCCTGCACGATTCCGGCCTTGCTGAGCGCCAGCAGCGGGGTGTGCACCCGGTAGCGGGCCGTGCCCTCCACACCCGCCTTGGTTGCGAGGTTGGCCATTGCCTCGAAGCTCGCGATGAACTCCGGCCGGCAATCCGGGTAGCCGGAATAATCCAGCGCGTTCACGCCGATCAGCAGGTCCGCGCCGCCCATGGCCTCTGCCCAGCCGAGCGCGACGGAGAGGAAGATGGTGTTGCGCGCGGGCACATAGGTGACGGGGATTCCCGGCTCCACGCCGCCCTTGGGCACGTCGATGTCGGCCGTCAGCGCCGAACCGCCGAAGCCGCGCAAGTCCAGCGGGAGGCGGATGTGGCGCGCGACGCGATAATGCGAGGCGAGCGCGTCTGCCGCCTCCAGCTCGCGGCGGTGGCGCTGGTTGTAGTCGATCGTCAGCGCCAGAACCTCGGCGCCGGCGTTGCTGGCCATCGCCAGGCAGGTCGCGCTGTCGAGCCCGCCCGACAGCAGCAGCACGACGGGTTTGCCCCGGAGTTCAGAGAGTGGATTCTTGCGCACGATCACCAATATTCCAGTCGTTCGCCGTTCCTAGACCGGTCAGTGCGGCATTGCTACGCTTGCGCTGGCGCGGTCGCCTCTTTACGGCGCGCAAAAGATGCGAAGCGGGAAAGGCCCAAGAGTGGTCGACTACAGCCAGGTCTTCAAGGCCGCGATCGAACGCCTTCACGAAGAGGGCCGCTACCGCGTCTTCATCGATATCCTGCGCAACAAGGGTGCCTACCCCAACGCGCGCTGCTTCGCCGGCCACAACGGCCCGAAGCCCATCACCGTGTGGTGCTCCAACGATTATCTCGCCATGGGCCAGCACCCGGCCGTGATCGCCGCGATGGAGGAAGCCCTCCACGACGTCGGCGCAGGCTCGGGCGGCACCCGCAACATCGGCGGCAACACCCACTATCACGTCGATCTCGAATCGGAGCTGGCCGACCTCCACGGCAAGGAAGCCGCGCTTCTGTTCACCAGCGGCTATGTCTCGAACGAGGCGACGCTGAGCACACTCGGCAAGCTGCTGCCGGGCTGCATCATCTTCTCGGACGAGCTGAACCACGCCTCCATGATCGCCGGCATCCGCCAGTCGGGCTGCGCAAAGCAGGTGTGGCGGCACAACGACCTCGCGCACCTGGAGGAGCTGCTGGCCACCGCCGACCCGGACGCGCCCAAGCTGATCGCCTTCGAATCGGTCTATTCGATGGACGGCGACATAGCCCCCATCCACGCCATCTGCGACCTTGCCGACAAGTACGGCGCGCTCACCTACCTGGACGAAGTGCACGCTGTCGGCATGTACGGCGCACGCGGCGGCGGTATCTCCGAACGCGACGAAGCCGCGCATCGCCTCACCATCATCGAAGGCACGCTGGGCAAGGCCTTCGGCGTGATGGGCGGATACGTCGCGGCCGACCAGACCATCATCGACTGCATCCGCAGCTATGCGCCCGGCTTCATCTTCACGACCTCGCTCAGCCCCGTGCTGGTCGCCGGCGCGCTGGCGAGCGTGCGGCACCTGAAAGGCTCCAGCGAGGAGCGTGATGGCCAACAAGCCGCCGCCGCCATGCTGAAAACCCTGATGGCCGACGCCGGCCTGCCGGTGATGGACACCGTCTCCCACATCGTGCCCCTGATGGTCGGCTGCCCGATCAAGGCCAAGAAAATCAGCGACATCCTGCTCGCCGAATATGGCGTCTATGTGCAGCCCATCAATTACCCGACCGTCCCCCGCGGCACCGAACGCCTGCGCTTCACGCCAGGCCCGGCGCACAACGAAGCCATGATGCGCGAACTGGTGGCGGCGCTTGTCGAGATCTGGGGTCGGCTGGAGCTGCGCGCCGCGGCCTGAGGGTTGGTAGCCTCCGGCGGCCAAGGGCTCTGCCCTTGGAACCCGGCAGGGAAATGATTTCCCTGCACCCTCATGATTGGCAAGTAAGGTTTCATGCTGAGAAAGGCTGTCTACCTTGCCGCAATGGCAGCGCTATACGTAGTTGCCGCATGGACGTTTGATCTTCCGCCGTTCAAGCCCAGCCCGGTCTATTTTCGAACTGTCGGCGGCGAAGGCCGGGTCTACGTCTGCGAAGGGGGCGTCTTTCCGACGATCTCGGTACGGTTCTATGACGATGGACGAACAGCCATCGTTGTGGTCGATGGGAAGGCCATTCGGCTCGACTATACGCGAAGTGATTTCATGTCCGATCGATATGAAAGCGACGGGTGGACATTGGTGCTGGACCCCGAGGTCAGCCTGGTCGGCCCAGGTGGAAGACTTTTCGGCCCGTGCCTCTGATTGGCTGTCGCCCTGATTGGACACGGTCAACTTCGAGGGTGCAGGGAAATCATTGGATGCCTGCCCCGGGCTTGACCCGGGGGCCGGGGTGCAGGGGCAGCGCCCCTGCGAACAGGTGGCCCCAATGCCGACCGCGTCGTCCGGGATCAGAGCCGCAGCCCGAAGCGGGGGCCGAGCCAGAGCATCAGGCTGTAGAGGGTGATGGTGAGGGCGCAGCCGGCGATGAGGGCGGTCCAGAAGCCGATGCCCTGGCGCAGCAGCGCGGGGATCAGCAGGAACATCGGCAGCGAGGGGAGGACGAACCAGAAGGTGGCTTCGGAGTGGTGGGCCATGTTGGCGGCGTCGGGCCGGTCGCGCCAGAGCCAGATCATGCCGAGCACGGAGAGCATGGGGAGCGAGGCGATCAGCCCGCCGAGGCCGGGATAGCGCTTTGAGACCTCGGAGATGAGGGCGATGAGGATGCCCGAGAGGGCGGCCTTGAGGGCGATGTACCACATGGGTGCTTCATGGCCTCGGCGGGGTGCGGCTGCAATGCCGGCCCTGGCGTGCAGTCATCGCACGCTCGCGGGCTTCTTCATCGCGGCGATGGCGTAGACGTAGGTGAGGGCGGCGGCGCCCGCGATGGCTGCGCTGCGGAAGGGTTCGGGTGCGAACAGGTAGGCGGCGTAGCAGAGGATGGCGCGCAGGGCGAAGTGGATGAAGCCGGCGGGGTCGTCGGCGCCCCAGCCGTGGGGGACCCATACCATTCCGGCGAGGATGGCGAGGCCGAGGATGAGGAGATCGAGGCTCTGGGCGGCCTGGGCGGACAGGATGACGAAGGGGATCAGCAGCGCGACGACGGTGATGAAGCGCATGAAGAGCTGTGTGATGGGATTGCGCCGGCTTTCGGGCTGGAGGCCGGGCTCGCCGCGGAGCTTGTCGATGAGGAGCGAGAGCGGGAAGGGGATAGCGGCTGCGATGAAGGCTGCATAGGCCGGGAGCCGGTCACCGAGGAGGAGAGCGGCGAGCGCGAGGGCGCTCCAGGCGATGAGGCCGGCGATGGGCATTCCGGTGGTGCTGGTGGCAAGATAATCCCGACGTGCGTCGGCCAGTGAGATGGTCGAGTAATCCCGCATGTGCTGCTCCCCCGGCACGCTGGGTGCGTGGCGTGACTTATGGTGACCACCTTGACGCCGGATAACAAGGCCGGGGTGCAGGGGCAGCGCCCCTGCGTCTGCAACCCACACCGGCGCGCTCACTCCACCCGGTTGAAGTGCGTCGTCTCCAGTTTCGGAAGCCTGTCGCCGGCCCAGACGATGGTTTCTGTCATGGAGCGGCGGTCCTTTCCGACCGTGTAGACGCGGGTCGAGATCGGGGTGCCGTTCTTGCCCAGGGTCATCACCAGCGTGTCCGGCGCGGGTTGGCGCAGGGCGGCGGTGTCGATGAAGCCCATGTTGCCGCTGATGGGGACGGGGACGCCGTCGACGGCTGCGGTCGATTCCGCGTGCCGGCTCGAGCCGTCGGGCGCGACGATCTCGACGAGGGTGGTCCATTTGCCATCGGGTGCCTGGCGGAAGGTGATGGTCACTCGTTGGGGTCGTTCGGCCTCGGGCACGCGGGCCGTGTCGAGCGACCAGCTGCCGGCCAGCGGCGGTTGCAGGGCGGCAGGCGTGTAGGCGGCAGACTGAACTTCTGGCTGCAGCTGGGACGGTGTTGAGGCGAACATCAGTCCGATGGCAGCGACAGACATGGCAATAAGCATGGCACCCATTCCTTTCGACCAGATAAGCCCGCCAGGTGCGGGCTCGGCCAGCTGGTTGCCCGGAATGCCCGGCGCCGAAAGATCGATATTCTTGTCCCAGTTTTCTTGTGCGGCCAGAAGCCGTGCCAGTTCCCGGCTGCTGCCGACCCCGGTCTTGCGGCGCGCGGCGCGCAGCAGTTCGTTGATGGCAGTTTCCGACCGGCCCAGGTGGGTCGCGATGGTTTTGGAGGTATGCCCGGCAGCCAGCAGGCGCAGAACCTCGAGTTCCCGGTTGGTAAGGCCGGCATATGCGCCGGACGCCTGTTCCATGGCAGCCATGGCCTGCACTCACCACAGGCACCCCAAGGGCGTCCATCCCAAATTTATTGGGTGGCAACCGCAAGGCCGGATCCGGTCGACGCGGAAACGGGCGCTTGCCTACACCATTGCCGCCAGCCCCAGCCCGATTGTCGCGAGGCTGAGGCCCACGGTCAGCGGCACGCGCAGCAGCATCCAGTTTTTCGGCGCGAGGCCGGTGCGGACGAGGAGGCCGTCGACGGGGAGGGTGAACATAATGACGCCGCCGAGCAGGATGAGGCGGGGTGGGGTGAGGAGCATCAGCAGCGCCAGCGCCACGAGGCTGGGGAGCACGGCGAAGATGTAGACGGGCCAGGCCTTTTCGGCGGGGGCGCGGGTTGCCATGCCCCACCAGGCGCCGCCCAGGAAGCTGAGGATGAGGCCTGCATAGAGCGCGCCGGCGCGGTAGGCGAGTTCGCGCCATTCGGGCGGTGCGGCAAGCGCCGCACCAAGCGCCGCGAAGGCGGGGATAAGGCCGGCGTAGCCGAGCAGGAAGGCGGGGCGCTGGAGCATGGGAGACGTTCTAGAGAAAGCTGGGGACGGCACAACCGCCTTGCTTGGCGAACGCCGACATATGGGGCATAGGGACGCTGCAAGGCGCTAGCGCTTGCGTTTCCAGGGCTCAGCCGCGCAGCAAGAACCGTTCGACCGGGAAAGACGTGTGAAGATCGCAATTGCCTCTGACCATGCGGGCTATCCGCTGAAGGCGCTGCTCGTCGACGAGCTGGCGGCGCTGGGCCATGTCGTGGCCGATCTGGGGGCGGGCGATTCGACGACTTCGGTGGACTATCCCGATTTCGGCCGGGCCTGTGCGCAGGCGGTGGCCGGCGGCGAGGCCGAGATGGGCGTGGTGGTCTGCGGGTCCGGCATCGGGATCTCGATCGCGGCGAACCGGGTGGCTGGCGCGCGCTGTGCGCTGGTGCACGACAATCTGGGCGCGCGGCTGTCGCGCCAGCACAATGATGCGAACATGATCGCGTTCGGTGCGCGCCTGATCGGTGCGGAGACCGCGAAGGACGCGCTGAAGGCCTTTCTGGAAACCCCCTTCGATGGTGGCCGCCATGCCGGCCGCATCGCGAAACTCGGCTGAGGAGGCCAAAGATGAGCACCCAACCCATCCACACGCCCGCCAACGACAGCTTCTTCGGCGCAACGCTCGCCGAAGGCGACCCTGCGGTTGCCGCTGCGGTCAAGGGCGAGCTCGGCCGGCAGCAGAACCAGATCGAGTTGATTGCGAGCGAGAATATCGTGAGCCGCGCGGTGCTTGAGGCGCAGGGGTCGATCTTCACGAACAAGTACGCTGAGGGCTATCCCGGCAAGCGCTACTATCAGGGCTGCGAGCACAGCGATGTTGTCGAGCAGCTGGCGATCGACCGCGCCAAGCAGCTGTTCAATTGCGAATGGGTGAATGTGCAGCCGCATTCGGGCGCGCAGGCCAATGGCGCGGTGATGCTGGCGCTGGTGAAGCCGGGCGAGACGATCCTGGGCATGAGCCTGGATGCGGGCGGGCACCTGACGCATGGCGCCAAGGCGGCGCAGTCGGGCAAGTGGTTCAACGCGGTGCAATATGGCGTTTCGCCCGACACCCAGTTGATCGACTATGATGCGCTGGAGGTGCAGGCGATCGAATGCCAGCCGAAACTGCTGATCGCGGGCGGCTCGGCCTATCCGCGGATCATCGATTTCGCCCGGATGCGCGCCATTGCCGACAAGGTTGGGGCGTATCTGCATGTCGATATGGCGCACTTCGCCGGGCTGGTTGCGGCTGGCCTGCACCCCTCGCCGCTGCCGCATGCCCATGTTGTGACGACGACGACGCACAAGACGCTGCGCGGGCCCCGGGGCGGGATGATCCTGTCGAACGATCCGGAGCTGGGCAAGAAGTTCAACTCGGCGGTGTTCCCCGGGCTGCAAGGTGGGCCGCTGATGCATGTGATCGCGGCCAAGGCGGTGGCCTTCGGCGAGGCGCTGCGGCCGGAGTTCAAGGCCTATTCCAAGGCCGTGGTGGAAAATGCGCAGGTGCTGGCGGCGACCTTGAAGGCGCGCGGCTGCGACGTGGTGGCGGGCGGGACCGACACGCACCTGGCGCTCATCGACCTTCGCCCCAAGGGCCTGACCGGCAAGGATGCGGACGAGGCGCTGGAGCGCAGCCACATCACCTGCAACAAGAATGGCGTGCCCTTCGATCCGCTTCCGCCGACCAAGACCAGCGGCATCCGGGTTGGTTCGCCCGCCGGCACCACGCGCGGCTTCGGAAAGGCCGAGTTCGAGGCCATCGGCCACATGATCGCCGACGTGCTCGACGGGCTTGCAGTGAACGGCCCTGAGAACAACGGCGCGGTCGAGGCCGAAGTCCGCGCCCGCGTGCATGCGCTGACGGCTCGCTTCCCCATCTACGGCTGACAGGCCGACACAAACGGAGGACTGATAGATGACCGATCCCCTCTCCCCGGTGGAACCGGACGCAACGCCCGAAGAGCCGAAGAAGGCCAAGCCCCGCGCGGCCAAGCCGAAGGCGGCAGCTTCCAAGACGGCAGCTTCCAAGACGGCCGAGCCCAAGGCTGCTGCGAAACCGCGCGCCGCAAAGCCCAGGCCCGAGGCTGCGCAGGAAGCGCCCAAGGCATCGCCCGAGCCGGACAAGGTTCAGAAGCTGGCCGACGAGGCGCTGGAGGCGGGTGCGAAGATCACCGAGTCCGAAACGGGCCGGAAGGTTGTCGACACTGCGGGAGAGGTGTTCGACAAGGCCGAGGAATTGGTGGGCAAGGCACTCGACAGCGAGACTGGGAAGAAGGTAACGGCCGCCGCTGCCGACCTGCAGAAGAAGGCGCTTGAGACCGAAGCCGGCAAGCAGGTTGCCGCCACCGCGAGCGAGCTGGCCGACAAGGCGCTTGCAAGTGAGGCAGGCCAGACCGCGCAGAAGGTCTGGAACACGCCGCTCGGGCGCAATGTGGGTGTCGGCACTGCGGCCGGCGCCGCGCTGGGCCTGGTGATCCTCAATCCGCTGATCGGTGCGGTTGTCGGCGGCGGCATTGGTTATCTGGCGACACTGGCCCGAAAGTCCAAGAAGAACTGATGCGCTGCCCATTCTGCCACCACGAAGACAGCCAGGTGAAGGACAGCCGCCCCACGGAGGACGGCAGTGCGATCCGCCGCCGTCGGCAATGCCCGGCCTGCGGCGCGCGCTTCACCACGTTCGAACGCGTGCAGCTGCGCGAGCTGGTCGTTGTGAAGAAGAGCGGCAAGAAGGAGCCGTTCGACCGCGAGAAGCTGGCCCATTCGGTGATGATCGCCTGCCGCAAGCGCGACATCGACTCCGAACGGATCGAGCGCTTCGTCTCGGCCGTGCAGCGCCAGCTGGAAGCGATGGGCGAAAGCGAGATCGAGGCGGGCCAGATCGGCGCCCTGGTGATGCAGGGCCTGGAGCGGCTGGATCCGGTCGCCTATGTGCGATTTGCCAGCGTCTACAAGGACTTCCGCGAGGCGCGCGACTTCGAGACCTTCGTGGGCGGCCTTTCGAAGGCTGTTCTGAAGGGCGAGTAGGCCTGCTGTCGGCTTGACGCGGAGCAAGAGGGGCGGCTTTGCGATATTCCTACGGATACAGCAAAGGTCCCGTGGTTATGCGCATGCTCGTCATCCTGCCCCTTTTGCTGGCGGCGCCCTTGCCGGCGCAGCACGCACCTGAGGCCTGCAAGTCCATTTCGGATGCGAACCTGCCCCTCGCCTTTGCGGGCTGGGCAGCGGCAGGGATGGAAGTGGTCGCAGCCGATGGGGCGACGGCGGCCTATCCGACAATCGAAGTGGCTGTGCCTGCCACGGTTCGGCTTCACCCCCATGGCAGGGTCCGGCTGAACCAGCCGCCGGCGCAGGCGCGCGCGCCTGATGATGCACATGCGGGGATGGTGATGGTGGCCGTACCGGCGGCCGGCCAGTGGCGGGTGTCAGCCTCTACGCCGGTGTGGATCGATGTGATCGCGCCGGGCGGGCCGGTGCAGTCGGCCGCCCATGGGCGGATGGCACCCTGCACCAGCATCCGGAAGGTGGTGGCGTTCGACCTTCAGCCGGGGCGTCACATGATCCAGCTTTCGGGCAATCCCGGGCGGACGTTGAAACTGATGGTCAGCCGGGCGCCTTGATCCGCTTCAGAAGATCAGCTGCGGAGCTTTCGGTCCCCGCCTGTACCGACTGTTCCAGCCGGCGATAGACATCGAGGACCGTGCGGCCCTCGGCCGTGAGGGTTGCGCCGCCAGGGCCGCCACGGACCGTTTGCACCAGAGGGTTTGCGAACAGCCGGTTCATCGTGTCGACCATCAGCCAGGCGCGGCGGTAAGACAGGCCAAGCGCGCGGCCGGCGGCCGAGATGGAGCCGTGCCTGGCGATCGCGTCGAGCAGGTCGGCCTTGCCTGGGCCGAACGCGATTTCGCCATCGACGAGGATCTGCGCCTTCAGCTTCAGCAAGGCAGCCATGCGCTATTCGAGGTCGAACGTCATGGTGACGGTGGCGACAAGACCCACTTCGCCGGGCGAGACCGGCGGTGGCGCCGGTGCCGCGCTCATCACGATCGTGTCTGCCGAGGCCATGCGCGCCATTGGCATGGGCGGCCGCTGCTGGAATCCCTCGGAGATGCTGGTGATGCGCTTCACCTTCAGGCCGGCAGCCAGCGCGTAGAGCTCAGCCCGGGCGCGCGCCTTGCGCACGGCTTCGGCCCGCGCCCTGTCGAGCAGGGGTTCGGGTGCCGCGATCCGGAAATTCGGCCCGTCGATCTGGTTGGCGCCTTCCTTCACCAGCGTGTCGATCACCTTGCCCGAGCCCTTCAGGTCGCGGAGCGTCACCTGCACCCGGTTCGACGCCTGGAATCCGATCAGGGCCGGCGGCTGGTTCTGCTCGTAGCGGTAGCGGGGCTCGAGGTTGAGGCCGGCCGTCTGGATGTCGCGGTCGGCGATTCCGGCTTTCCTGAGCGCTGCGACCACGCGGGTCATCTGTGCACTGTTGGCGGCAAGCGCGCTTCCGGCGTCGGCGGCCTGCGTGACGACACCTGCACCGATCTCGGCGATGTCGGGCGCGGCCTGGACTTCGGCTTCTGCCGACAGGGTCAGCGTTGTGGGGGTCTGCTGCGCTGCCAAGGGGGCGGCGGCCAGCGCTGCGGCCACCGCCAGCACGATATTCGAAGTCTTCATTCCGGTCTCCTGCCCGCTCCTGTCAGCGCCGTGCCCATTCAAGCCACGAACGGCTTTCGCCAGGCTGAATCGTTCAGGCCCAGCGCTCAGCTCGAGCGGTTGCGGATCATCCCGTAGACCCACAGAAGTAGCACGGCGCCGCCGGTTGCCAGCACGAGGTTCCAGATGGTTCCACCCGTTGAGAAGAAGGGGATGATCCCGGCCAGGAAACCGCCGAGCAAGCCGCCCGCGATTCCGATCAGGATGGTGACGATCAGCCCACCCGGGTCCTTGCCGGGCATGATCCACTTTGCCAGAGCCCCTGCGATCAGGCCGATGATGATCCAGCCAAAGAATCCGTAGCTCATTGCGAACGCTCCTCCGTGCAGGCAGCGTCGACCGCCTGCGGGTTCACCCATAGCACATCCCTTCTGCCAAGTGCCAAGGGTGCAAGAGGGCGGGCGGGCAAACGGCGGGCGGGCAAGGGAGCGGGTGTGCAAGAGGCGGGCGAATTCGGACCCGTGCGTGTTTGCGACGCTCCGCGACGAACAGGCAGCCTTTATTCTGCCGCAGGGCTCGTGTATGGGCATTGCTGTCAGAGGTGTGGCGGCTTGACCGACGCGCCGATGGCAAAGCCCTGTTACCGTCTTTGAGGGGAGCGGCCGGGGTGTTCAGGTGGGGGTATCGCGCGACAAGCGGTGTGCCTCCATGCAATTCAAGGGCTTGGTAACGGCATGAACATGCATCTGTCCCCTCAGGACCCCGACATTCGGGCGCAACTGGAACGCGACATCGAGGAGGCCAACCGGCCTCGTCGGCAACGCGCGATCCGCATCGGTCTCATCGTGGCACTGGTCACGGCGGCATTTCTTGGCTTCCTGTTCTGGAAGGCCAATGCGCCAAAGCCATCGGCACCGCCGTCCGGCCCGCCCGCGGTGTCCGTGATGGTGCCCGGCACCAGCCTGGTGGCCGACCGGGTCACTGCAATCGGCACCATCTCCGCCCGCCGCGATATGCCCGTGGGCGTTGCCGGCGAAGGTGGGATGATCAGCGCGATCCGGGCCGAGGCCGGGCAGTTCGTCGGCCGGGGCCAGGTGCTCGCCGAAATCGATTCTGCCGTTCAACGCGCCCAGCTGCAGCAGCTGCA
>JBGTBK010000260.1:0-7007 GCA_041749355.1 Sandaracinobacter sp.
GGTGCTGGGGGACATGCCCTTCGTGCAGCCCGCAACATTGCGCGCGCTGGCAATGGCGCTCGCGACAGGCGCGCCCGCAGTCGTCCCGGTTCAACAGGGGCACCGCGGCAACCCGGCCGGCTTTGCAAGGGGCTGCTGGCCGGCGCTCATGGCGCTCACGGGCGACCAGGGCGCCCGCCCTATTCTCGACAAGCTGGGAGTGTTCGAAGTCGCCGTCGACGACCCCGGCATCCACCGCGACTTCGATCGCCCGGCCGACTTCGGGGCCTGGTGCCCCCGCCTCTAGTGGCCCGCCGGCTCCGCCATCAGCTCCACCAGAACCCCGCCCATGTCCTTGGGGTGCACGAAGATCACCGGCACCCCGTGCGCGCCGATGCGCGGCTCGCCGCCCCGCAGAACCGTCGCCCCCTTCGAGACCATCCAGTCCCGCGCAGCGAGGATGTCGGCCACCTCGAAGCAGACATGGTGCTGACCGCCCTTCGGGTTCTTGGCCAGAAAGCCGTGCACCGGCGAATCGGCCCCCAGTGGCTCGATCAGCTCGATCTGGCTG
Source organism: Sandaracinobacter sp. (assembly GCA_041749355.1). GTDB lineage: Bacteria > Pseudomonadota > Alphaproteobacteria > Sphingomonadales > Sphingomonadaceae > Sandaracinobacteroides. Next base: position 551 of record JBGTBK010000260.1, read on the forward strand.
TTCGCCACGTCCACGAAGCACACCCGCACGCCCTGCTCGGGCAGGTCGAATGGCGCATGGATCTGCGTCGCCCCCAGCACATCGCGATAGAGCGCAATGCTCTCTTCGATCGAGGGCGTTGCAACCCCCACATGGTTCAACCGGCCAAGTTTCATGGGTTCACCTCAGAACGGAACATCATCGTCCATGTCGTCGTCAAAGCTCGACGGCTTGCTGCCGCCGCCCATGCCGCCGCCCATTCCGCCACCTGCGGGTGCCCGGGCCGGTGCGCTGCGATAGTCGTCGCCGCCTCCGCCTTCCCGGCGGCCGTCCAGCATTGTCAGCTGCCCGCGCATCCCCACAACCACTTCCGTGGTGTAGCGGTCGTTGCCGTCCCGGTCCTGCCATTTGCGTGTCTGCAACTGGCCCTCGACATAGACCTTGGAGCCCTTGCGGAGATAATTCTCCACCACTTTCACCAGCCCGTCGGAATTGACCGCGATATTGTGCCACTCGGTCTTTTCCTTGCGCTCGCCCGTCGCCCGGTCGTTCCAGGTCTCGGACGTCGCAATGGTGAAGTTCGCCACCCGCCCGCCATTGGCGAACGACTTCACCTCCGGGTCCTTGCCCAGGTTGCCGACCAGAATCACCTTGTTCACGCTGCCCGCCATGGGCCTGTCTCCCGCTGTCGCAATGCTTGTTTCGCCCTCTGCGATAGGCCAGACTCTCGCCGCCAAGCAAGGAATATGGGGGCACATGGACAGCGGGCTTGAAGCAGCAGGGGCATTGGCGACGACGGCGGCTGCTGCCAACGCCCTCGACCCGGACGAGCCGAAGGCCCACGCCCATGGCGCGGCCTGCCTGAACTGCGGCGCTGTGCTGTCGGGCGCCTACTGCAGCAATTGCGGGCAGAAGGCGCATGTGCACCGCTCCGTCCTCCACGCCGTCGAGGAGTTCCTGCACGGAATCACCCATTTCGACAGCAAGCTCTGGAACACCCTGCCGCTGCTGGCCTTTCGCCCCGGCAAGCTCACCCGCGACTATGTGCAGGGCAAGCGCGCCCGCTATGTCGCGCCTGTCGCGCTGTTCCTGCTCACCGTCTTCTCGATGTTCCTCCTCTTCGGTTTCCTGCCGGGGCCGGGCCTTCCCGACGGGGCCGTCGAAATCGATCCCAAGGACCGGGCAGAAGCGCTCGCCAGCATCGGCAAGGAACTCACCGAGCTCGATGGAAAGATCGCTGCTGCCGAGAAAGCCGTCGCCGCAGCGCCGCAGGACAATCAGGCGCGGGAGGATCTGGCCACGCTGAAAGTGGGGCGCGCGGTCGCAGAAGCGACCCGGACACGGCTGCAAAGCGGAACGTCGGAAACGGTGGTGTCCGATCTTGCGACAGTCTTGTCACAGGCCGGCGGTAGCGGTGCGCTCGACATGGACCTTGGCGATCCGGGGCTGGAGACAAAGGCCAGACGGGCCCTGCAGGATCCGGATTTCCTGATCTACAAGATCAAGCAGAAGGGCTACAAGCTGAGCTTCCTTCTGGTGCCCCTGTCGCTGCCCTGGATGATCCTGCTGTTCGCCTGGAAGCGCGGGATCCGGGTCTACGACCATGTCGTCTTCCTGCTCTATTCGATCAGCTTCATGTCGATGCTGGCGATCCTCGCCTCGCTGCTGGGCACGTTCACCAGCGCGACCTCCGACGTGTATGTGGCCCTCCTCGTCGGCCTGCCGGTGCTGCACATCTTCGCCCAGCTGAAAGAGGGCTATGCCCTTGGCTGGGTGTCGGCTGCCTGGCGCACGGTCGCCCTGTGCCTTTCAGCCCTGCTCACACTCACCGCCTATCTGCTCATCATCCTGCTTCTCGGCCTGCTCGACTGAGGCCGATCAGGGCGACAACGGAGCACGAACCTCGATCTCGGCCCTTGTTGCCTGCCGACTCCAGCGGCCCACCTGCAAGCCGTCAACCTGCTACAGCAGGGCGGTCGCGATGTGGAAGGTAAGCCCAGCCGCCACATAGGCCAGCGCCGTCAGATAGCCGAACAGGAAGGCCGGCCATTTCCAGCCACCGGTTTCCCGCCGCACCACGGCAAGCGTGGACAGACACTGCGGCGCAAAGACGAACCAGGCCAGAAAGGCCAGCGCAGTCGGCAGCGGCCAGCTGCCCTGCAGGCGCTCGACAAGGCCGTCGGTGTTTTCGTCATCCGCATCCAGCGCATAGATGGTGGCCAACGCCGCCACGGCGACTTCGCGCGCGGCCATGGCCGGCAGAAGCGACATGGCGATCTCGTGGTTGAAGCCGATGGGGCGGAAGATCGGCTCGATTGCGCTGCCGATGCGGCCGGCGATCGAATATTCGATGGCCGGCCGGTCGGCATCGGCAGGCGCCGCGGGAAAGCTCGCAAGCGCCCACAGCACAATGGTGACGCCCATGATGATGGTGCCCGCCCGCTTCAGGAAGGCAGTTGCCCGAAGCCAAAGGCCGACGGCCACGTCGCGAAGCGAAGGCAGCTGGTAGGCCGGCATCTCCATCAGGAATGTCGGTGCCGGCCCGCGCGTCACTGTCCGCCGCAGAACAAGCGCTGCCAGCATCGCACCCACGATCCCGGCAATGTACAGCAGGAACAGCACCAGCCCCTGCAGGCCAACAGGCCCCCAGACCGCGCGGTTCGGAATGAAGGCCGCAATGATGACAGCATAGACCGGCAAGCGCGCCGAACAGGTCATCAAGGGCGCGATCAGGATCGTCGTCAGCCGGTCCCGTTCCTCCGCGATGGAGCGCGTTGCCATGATGCCGGGAATTGCACAGGCAAAGGACGACAGAAGCGGGATGAAGGCCGCGCCATTCAGGCCGACAGACGCCATCAGCCGGTCCATCAGGAAAGCTGCCCGCACCATGTAGCCCGACCCTTCGAGCGCCAGGATGAAGGCGAACAGGATCAGGATCTGCGGAAGGAACACCACCACCGCGCCCACCCCGGCCAGGATGCCGTCGTTCAGGAACGAGCGCAACACGCCCTCGGGCAGCACGGCCATCACCTGAAGCTGCGCCCAGCCAATGGCAGCCTCGATCCAGCCCATCGGCGCCTCGGCCCAGGAAAAGACCGCCTGGAACATCAGGAACAGGATTGCCGCCAGGATCAGTGGTCCGGCAAGCGGATGGAGCAGAAGGGAATCGAGCCGGCGGCTCGAACGACGGCCCTGGCCTTCGGCAAGCGTGACTGCCTTTGCCACATTGCGGGCCTCTCGGCCGATTGCCCGTGTGTCGGCAGGCGCAAAGGGCAAGGGTGCGGGGGTCGGCAGTGCCAGCAGCGGTTCCAGCGCCTGCAGAAGCTCGGCCAGCCCGCGCCGCCTGACCGCCACGGTCTCGACAACCGGGATGCCCAGCCGCTGGGCAAGCGCCATGCTGTCCAGGCGAAGGCCGTCGCGTGCGGCCATGTCCATCCGGTTCAGCGCCATGACAGCCGGAATGCCCAGCCGAAGCACATCCAGCGCAAAGCGCAGGTGCGCTGCCAGATTGGTTGCATCGGCCACGATCAGCACTGCGTCGGGCCGCCGCTCGCCGGGCATCAGCCCCAGCAGCGTGTCCCGGGTCACCGCCTCGTCGGGCGAGCGGGGCTCCAGCCCATAGCAGCCGGGAAGGTCGACCAGCTCGGCCCGTCCGCCGCCGGGAAGTCCGATCTCGGCGCTCTTGCGCTCGACCGTGACACCCGGATAATTGCCAACCTTCTGCCTTGCACCAGACAGGGCATTGAAAAGGCTGGTTTTCCCGGCGTTGGGATGGCCAACGACCGCGATGAAGGGAAGGCGGGGTTCGCCAACGGAGCTGGCCCGCGCCTGCGGCTGGTCCGCAACCGGGGTCTCGACGTTCATCGGGCGTCGGCCAGCAGGACGATCCGGGCAAGGGCCCGCCTCAGCGCAACGACCGATCCATCGACCCGGACAGCGATCGGATCCCCCAGCGGCGCGCGATGGAGCGCCTCCACCTCCGCGCCCTCATCGAATCCAAGTTCGAGCAGCCGGTCGGTCAGGCGGCTGTCTCCAGCGGCAAAACCGGTCACGCGGGCGCAGGCGCCGGGCGCCAGTGTGTCGAGGGTGGAGGCAGTCACTTGCGAACGCCTATCAACAAGCGGCCGGGTTGGAAAGAGGTTTCAGCCCTCCACCGGATAGCGCAGCCGGCCCAGGAAACGCAGCAGGCTGGGGCGGTCCTGCCCATTGCCCTTCAGCCGCGCCTTGGCGGTTTCGATCCGCATCACATCGGCAATGCGGCGGTCAAGAAAGGCCCAGGTGTCGGCGGAGTCCTCACTCTCGTCGTTCAGCCAATAGAGCAGCGTGGCTGCATAGACGGAGCCCGCCAGCGCGCGCTTCGAATAATGGTTGAAGTCGGTCGAGGTGTCGCCGGCGAGCCGCCAGATGGTGTCGGCGGTGCGCCAGGTCAGCCGCGCCGTGCGCGGGGCGTTGGGCGGGAACGACAGCACCGACGCCGCTCGGCGGATCGCCTCGCGATGGAGGGCCGCCTGCTCCAGCCGGGTGCGGATGGCCGTGGTAATCTTGGCCCGGATCTTCAGGTCGTGGAACACGGGATTGTCGAGCGCAGCCAGCATCTTGACGTCGGCCGTCTGGATATAGGCGTCGACCATCTCGAAGGCGCCGCCGGGAAAGGCCAGCCGGGCCACGGCCGGCGAAACGCCCAGCTCACCGGCTGCCGCTTCCAGCGCCCGCTCGGTCCAGCCATCGAAGGGCACATGGGGCAGCATTGCTTCGACCAGGTGGGGGCGAAGCTCGTCGAGGGTCATCTCGGCAAAGGGGATCGTGTCGGCCATGGACCTTGCATAGAAGGTTTGTCCGGGGTTCGGAAGGCGGCGGCTTGCCGCCGGCCGCGCCCGGGATCCGCGGCAATGAAGGACAGCGGCTTGCCGCTAACCCCCGCCTTTGCTATGGCCCGCGCCAGCGACGCCGGAGCCACCGGCGGCGGCCCCGATTCTTTTCGGGTCGCAACAGGTGGCATCGACCGGCGCATCCATTTGATTTCACCCGGGAAGGTGCTGACCTTTTTATGCAGATTATCGTTCGCGACAACAATGTCGACCAGGCGCTGCGGGCGCTCAAGAAGAAGCTCCAGCGTGAAGGCGTCTATCGCGAAATGAAGCTGCGGCGGCATTACGAAAAGCCGTCGGAAAAGCGCGCCCGCGAAAAGGCCGCAGCAATCCGCCGCGCCCGCAAGCTGGACCGCAAGCGCGCCGAGCGCGACGGCCAGCGCTGACACCCGCGAACAGCAGCAGTCATGGCTGACACAGCAGCCGGAGGTTCCGGCCTCGGCAAATGGGTCGTCGCGGGCGTCGTGCTCGCAACGGGCGCCGTCGCCCTTGCGCTTGCCGGCACCTCCAACCTCAGGGCCCCTGCCAAGGCGGCAAATGCCTTCCTCGTCGCCAACCAGGAGAAGCCCGGCGTGAAGACCACCGAATCCGGCCTGCAGGTCGAGATGCTCGCTGTCGGTGAAGGGCCGACCCCCACGGCCGCCGACACGGTGCTGGTGCACTATGAAGGCCGCCTCGCAGACGGCACGGTCTTCGATTCGAGCTACCAGCGCGGCCAACCGGCAGCCTTTGGCGTGTCCGATGTGATCCCCGGCTGGACCGAAGGCCTGCAGCTGATGCGGCCGGGCGGCAAGGCCCGCTTCACCATCCCGCCCGAGCTCGGCTATGGTGCCCGCGGCGCTGGCGGCGTCATCCCCCCCAACGCCGTCCTCGTCTTCGACGTCGAACTGCTGGCGATCGCACCAAGGCAGCAATAGCCTGGGGCAGCAATAATCGTCGCAGCAGCAGTCTGCGGGCTGGCGCAAACGCCGCCTGCACCGATATGAGGGGCCGTGGAAACGCGGCCCCTTTTTCTGTGCCTTGCCCTGCTGGCGGCTCCCATTGCCGCCAAGCCCGTGCCGCTCGTCGAACTCACCGCTGATCCGATCCCCCTCACGCAGGTCCAGCTGAAACGCGGGCCGGTCGATGTCCGCGTCAGCCTGGGCTTCGACAAGGCGCTGCTCCTCAACCTCGCGCCGGCGCAAGCGCTCAAGCTCAAGCCCTTCCCGCTGATCGGCAAGTTCAAGGTCAAGAACCCGCAGATCCCCGGCGGCGAGGCCATCATCCGCGGCAATCTCGTCACCGGCAATGTCGGCGGCACCGGCAACCAGAAGCTGCCGACAGTCTGGATCGACAAGGATGTCGTGCCACCGCCGGAGGTGGGCGTCGTGTCGGTGCTCGCCTTCGATGCGGCGCGCGTCCTCATCCGCAATCCCTCCGCCCCGGCCGGTGGAACGCCGATCGTTCTCAAGCGCGCCGGAAAGGGCGACGCCGAGGTGAAGTGGAAGCTCGGCCGCGACACCGTTCGCGCCGTGTTCGATTTCACCAGCGAGCGCACGGTCATGAACGCGAAGGCCGCCGCAGTGCTGGAGCGCGAGGGGCTGGTCCGCCGCAGCGGCCGGGTGGGCCTG
>JBGTBK010000261.1:0-5233 GCA_041749355.1 Sandaracinobacter sp.
GCCGGCCAAGGCCGACGGCGCGGTCGTGCCCGGCGGGCGGCGGCACATCGTGAAGCGGGGCGAAACGGGGATCGCGATCGCCAATGCCTATCGCGTTTCCTGGGGCCGGATCGCTGCAGCCAACGGGCTCGATCGCGACGCCATCCTTCAGGTGGGTCAGGCCCTGTTCGTGCCGACATCGCCCCCAGCCTCCGCCACGGCCGGGCAAAGTCCGGGCCCTGCAAAGCCAAGCCGCCCCACATCCCCAGGACAGGCAGGCGCATTCGAACTCGACATGGACGACGTCATCACCGGTTCGGCCCCGGCCCGGGAGGGTTCGGCTTCTGCCACGCCTGCGACCAGATCCCCGGTTGCGCAGCTGAACATCCCGCCATTGGGCTGGCCGGTCGACGGCAGGGTGATCCTGTCGCGCTATGGCCCCAAACCCGGCGGCCGGGTGAACGACGGGGTGAACATCAAGACCCTGCGCGGCGCGCCCGTTCGCGCGGCCGCCAGCGGCGAAGTCATCTATGTCGGCGATGCGATCGCCGGATTCGGGCTGATGATGCTGGTACGCCACCCGGGCGGCACGGTCACCGCCTATGGCCATCTCGAGGACGCACTGGCAGACCGCGGCGACCGGGTGGAGCGCGGCCAGCCGATTGCGCGCGCCGGCAGCAGCGGCAGTGCGGCCGAGCCGCAACTCCACTTCCAGCTGAGGCAGGGCCAGCAAACGCTGGACCCACTGCTGTACCTGCCCCGCTGATCCGAGCCGACAACCGCCCTATCGCCCCCACTATCGAGACGGGCAGCTTGCCTCGCTGTTCACCGCAAAGGTGATGCTGCTGGCATTGTCCGGGGTCGCCAGGGTCAGGTCCACCCGGGCCGGCGTTCCGGCACGGGTCGTCAGGCGGATCAGGCGGCAGCTGTTGGGAAAGCAATCCTGAGTCGTCGGGTTCTGGGCGGCCGGCGTGTTCGCGGCAGTTGCCCTCAGATGGGTGATGGTAACCGCCGCAGCAGGCGGTGCTGTCAGCGTCACATCCTGCCAGCCGGCGTTGGCACCGCGAACGGCGATGATGTTGTCGATGCTGGGGCTGGATGGGCACTGCAGGGTCGGCCGCGCCTGCCCGGAAATCGAGCGCACCGGCCCGAGCGGCAGGGCGGCATAGCAATCGCGGCGGGGCTCCCGGTCTTCCATCCGGGCAGGTCCTGGCTGGCGGCAGCGCGTGACCGGGCCGACGGTTTCCGTCTCGAACCCGCGCGGGCAGGAAAAGCCTCTGGGCGTCAACTGGGCGGGAATCACATTGTCAGGACCGCGCACCTCCACCCGCGCCGTGGCCGGCAGGGCCGCGCAATGGCTGTTCTGGGCAGTCGCAGGCGCAGCAAGCGCCGTGCAGAGGCTGAAGATCGTGACTATCCGCATGCCGCACTCCTCCTGTTGACCCAACCACTGTGCCGCAGGGACAGGCCGGTGGGAACCCGTCTCCTGTCCTCGTTTTTTGTGACGGTTCGATGCCTTGTCGATTCCCCTTTTGCGCGAAGACGGCTAGGGGATGTGCATGACCGACACGATTGACCAGACTCCCCCGATTCCGGGCAGCGACATTGCGCCCATCAGCCTCGTCGAGGAGATGCGCACCTCCTATCTCGACTACGCCATGTCGGTCATCGTGTCGCGCGCGCTTCCCGATGTGCGCGACGGCCTGAAGCCAGTCCACCGGCGCATCCTGTTCGCTTCCCAGGAAAACGGCTTCACCAGCTCCAAGCCGTTCCGCAAATCCGCCCGCATCGTCGGCGATGTGATGGGCAAATACCACCCGCACGGCGACAGCGCGATCTACGACGCCCTTGCGCGCATGGCGCAGGACTGGTCGATGCGGCTGACGTTGATCGACGGCCAGGGCAATTTCGGCAGCATGGACCCGGACCCGCCGGCTGCCATGCGCTACACCGAAGCGCGCCTCAGCAAGGCAGCCGAAGCCCTGCTCGACGATCTCGACAAGGACACCGTCGACTTCGTCCCCAACTACGACGGACAGGAACGCGAGCCCTCCGTTCTGCCGGCCCGCTTCCCCAACCTGCTTGTGAACGGCGCCGGCGGCATCGCGGTGGGCATGGCGACCAACATCGCCCCCCACAATCTGGGCGAGGTGATCGACGCCTGCATGGCCTATCTCGACGACCGCGCGGTCTCGGCCGAGGCGCTGATGGCCCATGTGCCTGCCCCCGATTTTCCGACCGGCGCGCTGATCCTGCGCACCAGCGGCATCGCGTCTGCAATGACCACGGGCCGCGGGTCCATCCTGATGCGGTCGCGCCATGTGATCGAGGACCGGCGCGGCACCGGCCAGCAGATCGTGCTGACCGAGATTCCCTACCAGGTCGGCAAGGCGGGCCTCGTCGAGAAGATCGCCGACGCCGTGAAGGAAAAGCGCATCGAGGGTGTCTCCGACCTGCGCGACGAGAGCAACCGCGAAGGCGTTCGCATCGTGCTGGAATTGAAGCGCGATGCGGTTTCCGACGTGGTGCTGAACCAGCTCTGGCGCCACACGCCGGCCCAGTCCAGCTTTGCCGTGAACATGCTCGCCCTTCGGGGAGGCCGCCCCGAGCAGCTCTCCCTGCGCGACGTGATCGAAGCCTTCATCGCCTTCCGCGAGGAAGTCATCGGCCGCCGCTCGCGCTTCCTGCTGGCCAAGGCCCGCGACCGCGCCCACCTGCTGCTCGGCCTCGTCATCGCCGTCTCCAACCTCGACGAGGTCGTTGCCATCATCCGCGGCTCGGCCTCGCCGGCGGACGCCCGCGAAGCGCTGATGGCGCGCGACTGGCCGGTGTCGGAAATCGCCCCCTATCTGAAGCTCGTCGACGACGCCGAGCTGGAAATGGAAGGCGAGGACCTGACGGCCGGCACCTACCGGCTTTCGGAACTGCAGGTCCGCGCCATCCTCGATCTGCGCCTCCACCGCCTGACCGCGCTTGGCCGCGACGAGATCGGCGGCGAGCTGAAGGAGATGGCCGACACCATCGCCGACCTGCTCGACATCCTCTCCAGCCGCGCCCGCCTGGAGCAGGTAATGCGCGACGAACTGACGGCCGTGCGCGACCAGTTCGCAACCCCGCGCCGCTCGGAGATCGTGCAGGCCGACGATGTCGAGGACGAGGACCTGATCGCCCGCGAGAACATGGTGGTCACCGTCACCCATTCCGGCTGGATCAAGCGCGTCAGCCTCGACAGCTATCGCGCGCAAAAGCGCGGCGGCAAGGGCCGGCAGGGCATGGCCACCAAGGAAGAGGATGTCATCACCGACCTGTTCGTGGCGATGACGCACGCCCCGGTGCTGTTCTTCTCCACGCTGGGCAAGGTCTATCGCATGAAGGTCTGGAAGCTGCCCGAGGGCACGCCCCAGTCCAAGGGCCGGGCCATGGCGAACCTGCTTCCGCTGGAGCCGGGCGAGACTATCCGCACGGTGCTCCCGCTGCCCGAGGACGAGGCCGAATGGGGCCAGCTCCACGTGATGTTCGCGACCGCGCGCGGCATCGTGCGCCGAAACAGCATGGATGCCTTCGCAAACGTGCCTTCGAACGGCAAGATCGCGATGCGTTTCGAGGAGTGCTCCGAGGACCGGCTGGTCGGGGTTGCGCTGTGCCACGAGAGCCAGGACATCCTGCTGGCTGCCCAGTCCGGCAAGGCCGTGCGCTTCGAGGCGACGGCTGTGCGCGAGTTCCAGTCGCGCACGGCGACCGGGGTGCGCGGCATGGACCTGGACGACAGCGACGAGGTGATTTCGCTGTCCGTGCTGCGCCGGGTCGGCACCAGCCAGGACGAGCGCGAGGCCTATCTGAAGTCCGCCGCCTGGAAGGCAAACCCGTCGCCGCTGGAAGGCCTGTCCGAAGAGCGTTTTGCGCGGATGGCAGAAGCCGAGCAGTTCATCCTGACCATCACCGCCAACGGCTATGGCAAGCGCAGCTCCGCCTATGAATATCGCCGCACCAACCGCGGCGGGAAGGGCATCGTCAACATCGACACGTCGGAGCGCAACGGCCATGTGGTCGCCAGCTTCCCGGTTGAACCCGCCGAGCAGCTGATGCTGGTGACGGACCAGGGCAAGCTGATCCGCATGCCCGTTCGCGACATCCGCATCGCCGGCCGCGCAACCATGGGTGTGACGCTGTTCAAGGTGAACGACGCCGAGCAGGTGGTCTCTGCCGCCCGCATCCGCGAAAGCGACGACGAGGACGAGGGCGAAGCCGAAACCATGGCAAGCGATGGCGAAGCGCCCGGCGAAGCTGCGGAGTCCTCACCCGAATGACCTTGGTGCTCGGCATCGAGTCGAGCTGCGACGAGACCGCGGTGGCGCTGGTGACGGACGACCGGTGCGTGCTCGCCGAGCGCATCGCCAGCCAGGAGGCCGAGCATCGCCCGTTCGGCGGCGTGGTGCCGGAACTTGCCGCCCGCGCGCACGCCGAGCGCATCGCCCCGATGGTGGAGGCCGTTCTGGACGAAGCCGGGCTGTCGCTGGACGATGTGGATGCGATTGCCGCCACGGCCGGCCCGGGCCTGATCGGAGGCGTGATGGTCGGGCTGGTGACGGCCAAGGCTCTGGCCTGGGCCGCAGCCAAGCCGCTCTGGGGGATCAACCACCTCGAGGGCCATGCACTTTCGCCCCGGCTCGTCGATGCAAACCTCTCCTTTCCCTACCTCCTGCTGCTGGTGTCGGGCGGCCACTGCCAGCTGATTGCGGTGGAAGGCGTGGGCCACTACCGCCGGCTGGCGACAACGATCGATGATGCCGCCGGCGAGGCCTTCGACAAGGTGGCAAAGATGCTTGGTCTCGGCTTTCCGGGTGGCCCGGCGGTGGAAAATGCTGCGCAGCATGGGAACCCGAAGGCGGTTCCCCTGCCCCGCCCGCTGGTCGGCTCGGGGGAGCCGCATTTCAGCTTTGCGGGCCTGAAGACGGCCGTGCTTCGGGCAGTCCAGGCCGGGCAGCATTCGCCGGCCGATATCGCGGCGAGCTTCCAGACGGCGGTCACCGATTGCCTTGCCGATCGCACGCGCTTCGCGATCCGGGTTATGCCACAGGCGACTGCGCTGGTGGTGGCGGGCGGAGTGGCGGCCAATTCCGCAGTCCGCGCCGCGCTGCAGGCGGAGGCCGTCGCGCATGGGTTGCCGTTCATTGCACCGCCCTTGCGACTTTGCACCGACAATGCAGCGATGATCGCCTGGGCCGCGCAGGAGCGGATCGCCGCCGGCCTCCAG